>NZ_MUFO01000031.1:0-38171 GCF_001995345.1 Salinivibrio sp. IB872
CCAAGGGTGGCTTTGCCAACGAGACCAAGGGTGGCTTTGCCAACGAGAACGCATTGCTCAAGTTGCTGTATGCAGGTATGTTGAAGGCGTCAGAGAAGTGGACGCATCCGGTGCAGAATTGGAACCTGACATTGTCCCAATTGAGCATCCACTTCGAAGGACGGCTCGACGACTACGTAGATCTTTAAACGCCGGGTGACACAGAACTATGAACACCCTCCACATGATCAGGGGGCCGTAATCTTTCGTCTGAGGTCTATCTAGCTTTTGCATTCAGTATTAGGCATAAAACGCTTCGCTCAACGGAATTTTAGGAGCGAAGCGAGTAAAATTTCCGAGTGCAGTGGCTTGTTATACTGCTCCTTAATGTGGAACACCACCGCGTGAAATGATTCGTTCAGCTTCTCGATCATAACCATCGGCAACACCACGTAGGGTCGTAGCTAATCGATGGTATCCAGCATTCTCAACCTGATCGGCTCGCTGTCGATATTTTTCGGCCAATGCTCTCTCAGGCTTAGCTTCTGGATCAATAGTGTGGACACCTCGAGAGTTATAAATGCCCGTGCCATATCCATCGCGTAAGCTAGGGCGTTCTCTGCTATTCATAGCTTCTGCAATCACAGGGTGAATCCACAAGCCATCTGGCCCCTCAGGGGCATTAACGAGCACATCACCAAGTTGAATCATCGCAACATCATAGTGCCCCGAGGCTTTGACTATTTCTTCCATAGCAGTCAGCCATTCCGTGAACGCGTCTGGCTCAAACTCACCACCCGCTTGAGAACCGGGGATAACTTTCCATGTAGAAAGTAAACGGTATGCGTTAGTGGCAATATTACGACGCTGCTCAGAAGGCTCTTCTGGCTCTGCGCCCTCAGCACGATAGATTAATTGAATAAGCTCACTGAAAAAGCAGGGGTCAGAAGCCAGCCTATTTTCCAATGTGACTGGGGAACCATCGCTGTGTCTGTCAAGCAAAGATACATATGCCCACTCAACATGAAAGAGCTTATCTTGATCGGTTCCATCATTCTCTTGAAGAGCTTTAATGATTTCGGTGATGTGGTAGCTGTCAATTTTTCCAGCAGGCTCTTTGGTCTGAACTAGCGCCAACAAAGCGTCACAGGCCAATTCTGGGTTGATATCTTTCTTTCTAAATAGCTCTCTGCTGAGCCCATCTATTACAGCATTTGGACGTCCGCATTCAAGTAGCTTCCTGAGAGCATATTCGATATCCTCCTCTGTCTGATAGGTATTAGCGCTGGTGTTAATCCAATACTCATATTCGTTTTCACCAAGTAACTGTGCTGCTCTATCCCAGGCTTGACTGTCAAATGGTAAAGCGCATAGCAGCAAGGCTATCTGCTTTGGCTCCCAGCCTACCTTATTAATATCATCAAACCACTGCCAGTTGCCCATGAACCTGCGACGCCATGCATAGGCCGCAACTAAGGACCAATGTTTTTGATCCGCCTTATCTAACAAGTCAGGTAATAGCTCTGCATCAAATTCAGGTCGATCCATATCCGCCATTACGTCACCCACAAGGTGGGCATTAGAAACCGTCGAAGCAAACTCTAGTACCAGAGTGAGCTCCCCTTCACTCAGAATCTCCCTAATGGCGGCTTTTCGTATTTGGAATAGTTTCTCTTGCTTTTCCTCCCAATCCCCATCACCTTCGTAGAGATAGGTATCAGCTTCTGAAAACAAGCGTTTGTACAGGAGAGTTGGGCTTTTGGGCGCAAGTTGCCTAGTTATTTCCTCGATTGGAAGCAGATGCTCATCCCCCAACGACCAATTAGCATCAGGAAAACGGCGGTGGTGCGCAATTAATTTGCATAATGCTGTCCAGATTGGCATACGATCTTGCTCAGAGAGCTTTAAACAATGATCAGATACCAACTTAATCCTCAATGCTTCAGAAGCAGGTGGTGGCAAATGATCATACTTACCTACCAAAGACGCGAGCTTAACGATATCGAAACCTGCTTGTTCAACAATCAACTCAGCACAAAATCGAGACTGTTCCCAATATTCGCCATTCGTAACACCCTTCTCCCTGCCTTCAGGTATCGTTTTTCTCCAGCTCGGTTTATGAGTGCCGGAAGTCGTTGAGTGTTGATTTGGAAGCAAGCTCTCCAGCAACTTCCAGGCTACTTCGGGCTGCTCAGTGCAGATTGTCATAAGTGCTGCTTGTCGCTTCTCAACTGAAGCTAATGTATGTGGCATCCAAGGAAGAAAAATATCTGTCAGCGAATTACCGGGCCTATTTGCCCAGTTACCGCCCGGGTCATGTGAGGCTATCTCTGCTAAAATGACCGCAGTGCGGCTCAAGTAAGTCTCCTCCCAAGCGATACCCTCAAGCGCCCATAGAAGACCAGTAATATAGTTTCTTCCGAAAACCCCCGCATTTTCTTGCTCAAATAACCTATCAAAGGGTGATGGTGTGGAAGCTATAGCATTTTCTACAGCAGATAGAAATTCATCTGGTCTCGCTTCTGATAGGATCGGTAGCAAGCTGTTCAGGCTGCCCCAGCGGACCCAATCGCTTTTATCGAACAATTCACGCACTGATAATGCTGCAATAGCATCTGCCTTGCCATGAGTGCAATTAATTAAAGAATCTGCCCGATTACCAATAAGTGCTAATGCTTCTGCCAAGCCCTCTCGCAAATTGCTAGAATGCGGCAACACCTTTCCGTGGATGGCAGCAGCGTATCGCTCTTCACCAGGCAACTCAAACGAGGGATCATCAATTCTGAGTACCTCTAGGGCAACGGCTTTGAAAGTATCCAAGTGATCGTCAAAAAGCCTGCTTCCTAACTCTTTCCAAGACTTCAAACGGTCTTTGATGCGCCATAAGCCATTTTTATAAGATAACGGGCAATCATGAACATGCAATGTCTCTCTCAGGTCCGTTATCCAATTGCTGTAATCCTCTCTAATAATCTGCGTGACAACCTCTACGTCAGTCTTATTGTTTTCATTCCAACTACCGATTAGATTTGCAACTGCTAACTTTTGAGCATAAGCGTGCTGATTCCAGTCAGTCGCGATTGGCTGCACTGACCAGCCACCTACTACATCTTCCGTGGCAAGCTCTTTAGGAATGTATGAGATCTCAGGCTCTCTAAAATGCTCGATCAAATCATCAGATAGAGTATCGAAAGTGATCGTCCCTGCATATTGATTAAAATCTTGTACTTCTGTGACTATCTGATACCAAATCTTATCGGGAATATCCTTATTAAATTGTGAAATATGCGATTGCAACAGTGACGAAACGATGCTTCCTTTTTTTGCAAGGTCATAACCGAGAAGGTGAAAATGTCTAAGGAAATCATATAAGTCTTGCTTTTCAACATCATTGCCTTTATTGGCGACTTTGAGTTGAGTTTTAAATGCTGCTAGCTTATTCCTGATATTGTCTGAGCAAAAATTAGCCCGTTCTACTTGGGTTAGAAGCTCATCAGCATCACGGGTATGGCGGGCTTGTTCTAATAGCCCATTAACGCCATCGGTGTCGGTGGCATTTATTGGACCCGTAATCAGGGCAATTACGTCCTTTCCTTTAGTAAAGACATCTGGATTATTGAAATCATTCCAGGCTGCTTGGATAACCTCGGAAAATAATTTGCTCTTGTTGGTAATTGTTATTGAGTTTTTTACCTGACCAAGCAACCGTCGGCGATCATTGTTTGCCGGATTTTCAACGAAAACTATCAGATCATCTGTAGCATAGCCTGCTACTGCGCCCTGTAACTTTATTTCCACGATTGGCCATGATGGCAAGCAGGGAGCATAACCACCACTTAGCATCAAGGTAACAAATGTAGCCTGAATATTCGCCTCAAATCTTGCGCCACCACTTCCTGTGGAAAAAGGGTTGCTGAGCTGTTTTCCATCCATTGCCATTGATTGAAATAATCCCTTTTATATTGTTTTACTTGTTTGGGTTAGCATAATTTGTTTGTCTCAATGAGGCTCGACTTTAGCCGTATAACGCCTCCAACACCCGCAGATTTGTAGTGAAAGCGAAGCCGCAATGGAAAAGCCGTCACTGTGCTTGGCATTGTTAAAACCGCTACGTTAACTAGTTTTGCTTGAATGCCTGTTTGAGTTTCGCGATACCTTCACCCAAAGGTGGAATCTCTATTTTCAGCTTGGTCAATCCGAACTCGAATTTACCACCAGAGACTATGAGGGCGGCCGTCAAGGCGACCCCTATACCCAAGAAAACGATTTCAAAAGGGTTGCGGCGCATAATCTCTTGGATGTACAGCTCTTCTTGGGTAGATAGTTTCTGTTTAGTTAATCGATTAAAGTCGGCTGCTGAAATACTGTTTGCGTGATGGATAATTGCCCCAGATAGGTGTTCCACGCTAGTATCAACAGCAATATCGCCATCCCCCATTTCGAACCTTACTTCTTCGAGTGCCAAAATGTAACAGACTCTCAAGAGTTGAAAATACTCAGAAAACTGGTTGATGGGTACAGGACTACCGTCCGAATTTATCGTTACTTCAACTTTTTCCATTACTTCCTCTCTTGAGTTTTAACATTGCATTAGTGCGCACGCCGCCTATCTCTGCTCGTGCGTTCACACTATCCCTAACCGTTAAGTTGTAACTGCTCGACTAATCGACGCTTTTAATCATCCATTCTGGGATAGTGTGCATCTGTCACGGATAAACGCGCACGCTTTTGCGTTTATCTAGCCGATAAACAGGTTAACCATCCCGTGTTTTTCCACGCTACCGCCAGCTAGTTGTCGGCGCCTAACACGCCATTGAGTTGGCAGATTTGAGATTAGTCTATCAAGGGCTGCTTTGGTTTTCGTGCGCTATTGTCCAAAGTGTTAGATAATCCATGTTTTGTGAGGTGGGTACAAGAAGTCGGCCAGAACACAGGGAGTGAGTCGGATTGGTGGAGCGGTGCGCGATTAGGGCTATGGCTCTGTCTCGCGCACTGCTGAGGTTGGGGTGCTGCTGTATCCGTCGCGAAGCCGATTAGTGCGATTGCGCTGAATGGGTGGTGGTAGAGCGCGTTGCTTTTGTGGTTTGGTGCGTCGGCTTTGGGCGCTGTTGGTTGCGGTGGATTTGATATTGCTGCCATGCAAAGGTCACCACAAAACAGCCGGTGAGTAGCAATACAATGGTCGGACCGGGTGCGCTGTCGAGGTAAAACGACAGGGTGACGCCGCCCACGGCGGTGACTAAAGCAATTGCACAGGCAATCCATAACATGCGGCTAAATTGTTTGCTGAGCATAAAGGCGGTGACACCCGGTGCAATCAACATCGCCACCACTAAGATGATCCCCACGGCATGTAAGCCCGCCACAATGGTGGCAATCATCACCGAGAGCAGGAGCCAGTGAAGCTTTTGTACGGGGAGCCCGAGCACGCTAGCTTGTGCGGGGTCGAACGATAGCAGCATTAAATCTCGCCCTTTAAGCAGCACTAGCGCCAGCACGACTAAGCCAGTGATGGCGGCGGTGAGCAGCTGTTGGTGGTTAATCCCCAACAGGTTGCCAAATAGAATATGGTCAAGGTGCAAATCAGACGGGAACTGGCCTTGCAAAATCAGCCCCAGCGCGAAAAAGCCAGAAAACACAATTCCCAGTAAGGTGTCTTCTTTGACACGGCTATTTTGTTTGAGCCAATGCACACTGGTGGCGCATGCGGAGCCCGCAGCAAATGCGCCGACAATCAGCGGCAGGCCAAATAAGTTTGCTAGCACCAATCCCGGCAGCACCGCGTGTGCCACCGCATCGCCAATCAATGACCAGCCTTTTAACACCAAATAGCAAGAAAGCAGCGCGCAGGGTAGTGCCACTAAGACGGCCATAAGCAAGGCATCTTGCATAAAAGTCAGTTGATACGGATTCATTGCAGTGCCTCCTGACGTTTGGCGCGCCGCGCGAGGATCCCGTGTTTGGGGCCAAACACAAAGGCGGCTAAGAAGAGTCCCACTTGGGCCAGCACAATCAGTGCGCCGGCGTTAAGGTTGACGAAATAGCTGATGTACACCCCAAACAGTGAGGTGAGTGTGCCGATGACGCCGCTTATGACCAACACGGGCCCAAAGCGATCACTCAATAAATAGGCAGTGGCGCCGGGGGCGATCACCAAGCAAATCACCAAAAAGGCACCGACACTTTTAAGTGCCGCCATGGTGCAAGCGCTGAGCAGCGCAAAAAACAGCACTTTGAGCCCCACCACAGGTAAACCAATGCAGCGGGCGTGGCTTTCATCAAAAAAGGTCAGCATAAAATCACGCCATTTCACCGCCAGTACGCTGAGGCTCACCAAGGCAATGATCAGCATTTGCACCGCATCGAGTGGGGCAATGGCGAGCAAGTTACCCAGCATAATTTGTTGAATATCGACCGCGACGGGCGAAATGGAGACTAAAAAGAGGCCGAAGGCGAAAAAGCTCGAAAAAATCAAACCGATGATCGCATCTTGTTTGATGTGACTGCGTTGATGCAAAAACAGCATCACGCTCGCGGCCATGCCGCCAGCAACAAAAGCACCGAGCGAAAAGGGCAGGCCTAGCATATAAGCGCCGGCAACGCCCGGTACAATCGCATGGGAGAGGGCATCGCCCATCAGCGACCAGCCTTTGAGCATCAAAAAGGCGGAGAGCAAGCCGCACACGCCGCCAATCAAGGTGGTGACCAGCAATGCTTTTTGCATGTATTGATAGGCGAGGGGGTCGAGTAAGCTCATTCGCGCCGCTCCTGCGCGCTTTGTTCGCGCTTGCCATACACCACCAAGGGCCGCTCGTCGTCGGAAATCACCGATAGCTCGCGCGGATCGGCGTCTTGGTGGAGCTGATCGCTAGGCATCACATACTGGCGCAGCTTGCCGCCAAAAATGGCACTAAGGTTCTCGGTGGTAAACACATGTTCGGTGCGTCCGCCTGCCACCACCGCGCGATTGACCAACACGGTGCGGTCGCAAAAGTCGGGCACAGTGCCAAGGTTATGGGTGGCAATTAAAATGGTTTTGCCCTCGTCTTTAAGCTCGAGCAGCAAACGCATAATCGACTCTTCACTGGTGACATCTACGCCAGTAAAAGGCTCATCCAATAAAATCAGCGGGCTGTGCTGAGCCAGAGCACGAGCAAGAAAAACGCGCTTTTTCTGTCCGCCGGACAGTTCACCAATTTGCCGCTGGCGAAAGGCTGTCATACCCATGCGGGCTAAGGCTTCATCCACCGCCTGATGATCCGCCGCTTTGGGGCGACGCATAAATGACATCTTGCCGTAGCGGCCCATCATCACCACATCTTCCACTAACACCGGGAACGACCAATCGATCTCTTCCGATTGAGGCACATAAGCGACCAAGCCTGCTTTTTGTGCTTGCTTAATCGGGGTGCCGTTGACTGCAATGCTGCCACTGCCGGGGTTCACAAACCCCATGATCGCTTTAAACAAGGTGGATTTGCCGCTGCCATTGGCACCCACCAAGGCAGTGATGGTTTGCGCTGGCAGCGAGAAACTGGCGTGCTCAAGGGCACACAGGCCGTTTCGATAGACGACACGCACCTCGTTGACATCTAACACACTGGGCGTGCCGTCGGTTAAATCATAGTGCGTCATGGCGTAACCCCGCTAACACGGTTTCTGTGGTAACTGTCAGTAAGGATAGATAGTCAGGCACGGGTCCGTCAGCGGTGCTGAGCGAATCGACATATAAAATGCCGCCATAGTGTGCGTCGGTTTCTGCGGCGACTTGTTTGGCGGGCGCATCAGACACGGTGCTTTCGGAGAAGACAGTGCGCACTTGGTGTTCTCGCACGRTATCAATCAGCGCGCGCACTTGTTGCGGCGTGCCCTGACGCTCGGCGTTAATCGGCCATAAATAGGCTTCGTTGAGGTTTAAATCACGCGCCAGATAAGAAAACGCGCCTTCACTGCTCACCAACCAACGCTGGGCGTCGGGGACAGCGGATAAGGCATCTTGCGCACGCGCGAACACAGCTTGAATTTGTGCCTTGTAGGCTTTGGCATTGGCTTGGTAGTGCGTTTGATTGGCAGGGTCGTATTTAACAAGGGCGCGCTCGATGTTATCAACGTATCGCATCGCATCTGAGGGCGACATCCACGCGTGGGGGTTGGGCTTGCCACGATATGGGCCCGAGGCAATCACAATCGGCTCCACGCCGTCCGATAAGATCACATTCGGCACTTTATCGATGTGCTGGAAAAAACGTTCGAACCAGCGCTCTAGGCCTAACCCGTTCCACATCACCACATCCGCACCTTGCGCACGCAGAATATCTCCCGGCGTGGGTTGGTAATTGTGGATCTCCGCGCCGGGTTTAGTGAGAGACACTACCTCGGCATGTTCGCCCGCCACGTTGGCAGCCATATCAGCCAGAATGGTAAAGCTGGTCACCACTTTTAGCTTGTCCGCGTGTTTTAATTGGTCGGCGTGCGCCATCGGAGAGAGCAAGAGCGCCGCAATAATTAGCAGGTGTTTTCTCATAAGCGTTAATCTCGTTCATTATGCGTGTGATTACGGCGTGAGGTCGCCAGCCGATCATACGTTAAAGATAACGGTTATGATAATCATTCTCAAGTGTGTGTTATTAAAAAGGGCACACGAGGCGCCCTGTCGTCACGTTTCCTGTGATCTTTTACTAATCACGAATGGTGTCGTAGCGAGCCCATTCCATAATGGTCCAATCTTTTTCTTGGGCATGCAGGCTTAAGTGCGGGTCAGGGTTAACCGCAAAAGCGCTGTCGACTTGCTCAAGCAAGGGGACATCCCAGTGCGAATCACTGTAACCGTATGTGTGGCCGACCGTGTCATGACGGTCAGATAGCCATGCCTGCATGTAGTCATGCTTGCCACGAAAATCACGCACGCAATGCGATATGCTGCCTGTATACACGCCATTCAATGTTTCAAGCTCAATTGCAATCACGGTATCGAGTTTGAGTAGTTCGCCAATCGGCCTTGCCAAGTGTGCGGCGGTATTCGATACCAGCACACAGTGATCGCCACGGTTGCGATGCCACTCGATGCGCTCTAACGCTTGTGGCACTCCCACAGGAGCGACGCGCTGATCGATAAAGTCGGTCGCCCATGCAGCCACAGTTTGAGTGGATTTTCCTTTGATTGGGTTCAACTGCACTTGCATATACTGCTCAAGGTTGATGCGGCCTTTTTTAAAATCCAGATACGCCTGTTTTTCTTGGTCGACCACGTATTGCGGGGCGAGATCGCACTGGCAAAGGTATTCCAGCCACGCTTGCTTGGTGTCGGTGGCAATCAGTGTTTCGTCTAAGTCGAAGAATGCAATGTTAATCGGAGAAGTCATAGCCAAACTGATGTAATGAGACGTATATGGCTATACTAACCCGCAACTATGACGATAGGGTTTCACTCTGCATTGGGTTTTACTCTGCAGTGGTATCATCTGGTAAGAGCAGCCCGTATTTTTGCTTCAAATCGTCAAAGGTGCCATTCCGTTTGATTATTTCTAACCCGCGGTTAAAGGCTTGAATATATTCTTGCGCCTTAGGGTTGGCTTTGCCGGCGGTGACATGGATATGTTGCTTGATCATCGGGGTGGGAGAAAAGTGAAAATCATCAGTATCTAGGTTTAAAGGTTCGAGCTCTTGTTGCATGACAAAGCGATTGCCCACCGCCATATCAACCCGACCGGCAGCGAGCATTTGCAAGCTAGACATCAGTGAGGTGGTTTCTACTCGTTGAAAATAATCTGCATCTAAAAACCATGAATCATAGCCGTAGTCGCGTACGCTGGCGATGCGTTTGCCAATAAGGCTTTTGGGGCCTTTGAAGTCAAAAAAGGTATCTTTTCGCATCATGATATCGATATTGGTGGCGAAATAGGGTTCGCTGTAGAGCAGAAATTCACTGCGTGCGTCTGTGTACCAAGTGGTGGTGATTAAATCGATTCGCCCATTTCTGACTTCGTACAAGCCGCGCGCCCAAGGGAAAAGTAAGAATTTGGTGTCATAGCCTTGGGTAGAAAGGGCTGCGGTCACCACTTCGACAGAGAAGCCCGGTTTAGCCGTATCTCGGGTGACGTAAGGGGGCCAGGCGTCGTTCACTGCGGTAACAATTTTCATCGCCCCTTGCGCTGGAATTGTGGCGAGACAGAAAGCAAAAACGAAGGAAAGACGCTTAAAAGAGGTGAGTCTCATAAATAGGTATCCTTATCGAACAATGGATATCATCGCCAGACCAAGGCGCCGCTTTGATGAGTATAGTGAATGTTTTAGGGATAGATAATAAACGCCCCAGCAGGTGCCGGGGCGTGTGGATTAGTAGGGAAGGAAACGGTTATCCCTTATTGGCGGATGCCCTCTACTATTGGCGGATACCCTCTACGTGCAGCTCCATATCGACATACGTGGCTGGACCCATAGTGGCAATGCCGAAATCAGCAAGCTCGAGGCGAGTGTTGCCCATAAAGCCAGCGCGGTAGTTGCCCCAAGGATCTTCACCATGACCGACGAGTTCAGCGTCAATTTCAATCGGCTTGGTTTGACCGTGTAAAGTCAAATCGCCCGCGATGGTCATTGAACCGTCGCCGTTATCGGTTACCTTGGTGCTTTCAAATAACGCTTGGCCAAACTTGCTGACATTGAGAAAATCGCCGCTACGAATATGTTTGTCGCGCTCTGCGTGGTTAGAATCAATGCTGGTGGTATCAATCGTCACCGACACACTTGATGCGCCAATGTTATCTGGGTCGAATTCAAATTGGCCGTCAAACGTATTAAAACGACCTTTGGTAAAGCTATAACCTAAGTGCGGCACTTTGAAGTTGACCGAGGCATGTGCGCCTTTGGTGTCAATCATATAAGTGTCTGCCAGTGCAGGCCCAGATAAGAGTGTCGCGGCGCTAATTCCCATGGCTAACATGAGTTTTTTCATTGCGGGTTTCCTCCGATCATCTTCCGTAACGTATTGTCTTTATCTTTAAAATGGTGTTTAAGTGCCATAATGGCATGGCCTGCTGCTAACACAATCAAGGTGATGGCGACGTAGTAGTGTATATCGCCAGCAATGTCTGATTGATTGGGAAACAGCTCCCCTGCGCTCGGCACGGTAAACCAGGTGAATACATCAATCCCGCGTCCGTCTGAGGTTGAGATCAAGTATCCAGAGATAAACAGTGTGGCAAGGAGCAGGTAGATAGTATGATGGCCTGCTGTTGCCGCTTTACGTTCCCAAGCCTTACCTTCAACGGTGGGCATAGTGTGTGTTGCTTTCCACACAAGTCGACCGACTGTCGTTATCGCCAGTAATATGCCTATCGATTTGTGCCAGTGTGGCGCAGTTTGATACCAACTACTGTAATAGCTCAAATCGACCATCCATAATCCGACAGCGAAAAGGCCAACGATAACGAGACTCGATAGCCAATGTAGCGTACGCATAACGCGATCGTAGCTATTTTTCGGTGTCATTTGTTCCCGCTCCCAATTACTTATCCAACACAGTATATAAGGTGAAAGGTAATAGAGAAGCCGTTCACCTTGAACAAGATGTTCGAATAATTCTAACGAACTCTGTGTGGTCTTACGACTCGTTAGCGGTATAACTTAGGCTTAATGAGACAGAGTCGGCAAATCTGAGTGCATGCGGCTTATCAATAGTCACTTGTGCATAGCGCACCCAGTGGTGATCGCGTGCAATGTCGAGCACGCCGGCGACCAGTTTTTCCAACAACAAAAAGCGGCCATTCTCAACATAGTCGATAATCGCTTTGGTGATCACTTTATAGTTCAGTGCGTCGTCAACATTATCCTCTTGGCTGGCTTTGTGGCCGGGATAGTGAATTTCTACGTTAATCACCACGTCTTGCTTTTTTTCCTGCTCTTCGGGGTTAAAGCCGATATAAGTACGCAAACGTAGGTTGGTAATTTTGATCACAGCGTCATTCATCATTGTGCTTTCCAGTTAGGCAATTACGCTAAATGGCGTCCGCCATCGAGTTTAAGGGATTGGCCCGTCATATGCTGACTGGCAAGAATAAAGTCGCAGGCGTTAATCACCTCCTGCTCGCCGGGCACGGTGCCCAAAATCGATTTTTTGCGCGCTTTTTCACGGTAGGCATCGTCATCGCCGTCGTTGAACATGATAAGCGCAGGGGAAATACTGTTTACCTTGATGTCGGGGGCGAGTTGTTGGGCAAACGATAGCGTGAGGTTTTCAAGCGCGGCTTTACTCGCGGCATAGGCAAGGTGTTTTGCGCTACCTTTATGGGCCACATAATCGGTCAGGTGAATAATGTCACCGCTATTCATCCATCGGGTTGCCGCCATATTGATTAGATAAGGCGTTTTGGCGTGGATTTGCATCATGCTGTCAAACAAAGCCGCGAAATCTTGGCTTTGCTTTTCACTGTCCCACGATGAGGCATTATGGATTAAGCAATCAAACACCGGATTGTGCGCGTCAATGGCTTGGATAAATGCGTGAATGCCGGCATCGGTAGAAAAGTCCGCCTGAATACAATGAGCGCCTCGCTCGATAAGCTCACTCACTTGGGGGCGCGGTGTCCGATATGACACAGTGACCTGATGCCCTTGTGCAAGAAAGTGACAAGCAAGCGCGTAGCCGATCCGTTGTCCTGCCCCTGTGATAAGAATATGCTTTTTTGTCACGTGTTTTCCTTTATGGTTACCACTGAGAGTGAATGCACTCTGACAACAACGAGTATGTTACGTTTCATAGACTTGTAGCGATCAAAGATAGCGACATGTTAACGAAATCGACAGATTTATACGGAGTTAACTCGCTGATTTCGTGGCATGAACAACAAAATCGCGGACAATCGGAACAAATGCATTACCATCATGCAACCAACTTTGAGGGAAATTGTCATGGAACCTTGCCAATGGGCACAGCAGAGTGAGTCGGAGCGGCATTATCACGATACCGAGTGGGGCGTGCCGACATTTGATGATCAAGCGATCTTTGAGTTCATTTGCTTAGAGGGCGCGCAAGCAGGATTAAGTTGGCGGCTGATTTTAGAAAAGCGTTCCGCGTATCGCGCCGCTTTTTCTGATTTCGATTTCTATCAACTTGCAAACGTGGCTGAGCCGAATATTGCTGAGATCATGGCCAACCACGAGATTGTCCGTAATCGCTTGAAAGTGGCGTCTGTGTTTACCAATGCGAAAGCGGCGGTGACGCTGGTGGAAGAGTATGGATCCTTGGCGAAGGCACTTTGGCAGTTTACTGACGGTGTACCGATTGTTAACCACCACCAATCGGATGCCGATGTCGCCACTGCGACCGACGAGTCCCGTGCCATGAGTCGCTTTTTGAAAAAGCGTGGCTTTAAGTTTGTGGGCGAGACCATTTGTTATTCGCTGATGCAAGCGCTTGGCATGGTCAATGATCATGTTGTCACGTGTCCGCGCTATCAACCCTGTTGCGAACTGGCTGACTCGGTAAAAGCCTCGCCTCAGAAATAACGACGGAATTGCCAGAAGCGCGCTTGCCAATAAGGGTTATCGAGGCGTGACACTGTCACTCCTTGTGATGTAGACGCATGCATAAATTGCTGGTTGCCGAGATAGATACCAACATGGCGCAAGCCGGGGCGAATGTGGAAGAAAACTAAATCGCCCAATTGGGCATCCTGATAATCAATCGGATAGCCGCCCTTTGCTTGGCCATGGGTTGTGCGCGGTAAGGGCGTGGATAACGCATCACGATAAACGCGCTGGGTATAAGCCGAGCAGTCGATGCCTTGGCGTGAGGTGCCTCCCCAACGATAAGGTGTGCCTTGCCATTGCTGGTAGTGCTGGGTCAGTGCGTAGTGCAATGCTTGGCTGCTTGCGGAATGTGAGTGAGCCGAGGAGACGGGCGTTGTGCTTGAGTCCGGATCCGATGGTGAGCTGCTACATGCGCTTAGCAACAGGATGAAGGTACACACTAACCCTAGCTTTATCATTCGCTTCCTCGAATACAGTTTCTTCCCGCCTGTTTAGCTTTATACAGCGCTTGATCGGCCAGTTGCAACACTTCATCCGGTTGGCTGGCTTGCGAGGCATCGGCGAAGCCGATACTGACAGTCACATGAACGGTTGCGCTATCTTTTTTCTGTCCTCGTTTTTGCTTGCCTTCACTCGGGTTGGTGGGACGGTTTTCTTCACGAAGTACCAATGGGTACTGGGCAATATCCTCTCGCAATGCGTCAAGAAAAGGCAGGCATTGATCGGTGGTTTTTCCTTTGAATAAAAGAGTAAATTCTTCCCCGCCGTAGCGGAAAGCGCTTGCGCCACCCTCGCATTGTGACAGCAAACTCGCCACCAGTTTTAATACATCGTCACCGGTTTCATGGCCATAGGTGTCGTTAAAGCGCTTGAAGTGATCCACATCGAGCATGGCGATAGTGTGACGGCGACCGAGGTGCTTTAACTCATCTTGCAATGCCCGACGACTTGGAATGGCGGTTAAACCATCTAAAAAGGCCAATTGATGACTAAACGCGACTTGGTTGGCAATAAGGAGTAAGCCGGCAATGGCAAAACTAAATGATGACACATAGGCCATATCAAAAAAGATCACCGTGACCGATGTACAGGTGAGCGCGATAAAGGTGGCATGATCATCGACACTGTTTTTATGTAAAACACGTATTGCGGCCATACACAGCGCAATCAGTAGCATCACGATCAAAAGCAGGGGCAATGGGCTAAAGGCGGGGGTACGCACAAACACTGGATGTTGGTACAGCCAGGTCGCCAATTCACCATATTGCATCACTAACAGCGCGCCCCAGCCAATCTCGAGTGCCATAGCGGCAAAAAATAACAAGCCATACAGCGAGGTCAGCTTCCTATCGCGGGTGATGCGAATATAGAGCAAATTAATCGGCAACAATACGACTAGAAGGACATATTCCAAATAGGTTGTGCCGTCAGTCAGTGGTGATTGCAGCCGGGTTAAAATGACGGTGTAGCTAATAAGCAATATCACCACAGTCATGCCAACACGCGCACTCTTGAACAAGTGACTTAATAGCAGGGCAGTAAATAATAAATAGAAGGGCGCGGCATAGAGTAAGTTTAGGTATGGCGAGAGCGAGGCCAGCAACGGGTGATAACCGGCAGCAAAAACAAGGAAGATAAGTAGCGGCACGCCCAAACGTGCTAACGGTGAATGTAACAGCCCCATGACACCTTATATACTGCGTGGCAAGTGTGAAAAATCAATGCTTGTGTTTTAGCTATCATAGTTTGCGCATGGTGAAAGGGTGCCAAATTCAGGGCCTTAAACAAACAGACTGTGACCAGCCTTGTGCTTTTTCCTGCCGATGCGCCGTCAAAGCTTGTTATCGATGGGATTGTGGCTCGATGACCTTGGCGCCTTGCCATTAGATAGCGCAAAACTAATAACCAACTTATCACTTTCGGCGCAAGACGCCCAATAAAAAAGCCAAGCGGTAAGGCTTGGCTTTGAAGGGGAGTGGACTCGCCGTAGAGAGCCACAAGAAAGAGGGCGAGATTATTCGTCTTTCGCTTGCTCAGGCAGCGCAAACACTTGGGTTGGTTTTGCCACAATGGAGCGCGTGGATTCTTTGATATCCGCAATCACCACTTCTAGGCTGTCGCCAAGCTTAAACTCAACGTTGCCATCAATGGTCACTGTGCCAGTTTCTTTATCACAGGCAATGCGGGTTTTGTTATCGATGATCAGCGACGATGGAATAAACGCCGGTGCACCATTTTCGAGTAGGCGAACACGCATACCCGCGCGGTTAATATCAAAGATTTCCGCTGTGTAACGGGTTTGTGCTTCCACTTCTGGCTTCAACAAACGGACGTACAGCCAATCAGCGACATCGCGCTCGGCCATGCGGTGGTGTTTGCGATGACCAGCCAGTTCTTCACCGACCGTATCCGCAGGGGCATTAGCTTCGGTTTCGCCGCGAATGATCGCTTTGAGTAAGCGGTGGTTAATCATATCGCCGTACTTACGGATAGGCGATGTCCATGTAGCGTAGACATCAAGGCCCATCGCGTAGTGAGGAGCAGGCTCATGACCAATTTCACTGTACGCTTGGAAACGACGCAGGCGGTTGTCGAGATACGTGCTGTCGAGGCTGTTTAACCAACGACGCAATGCGCTAAAGCCTTCAACGGTTGCCAAACTTTCGCTATCGGCTTCTCCTTCATGGGCTTTGACCAACTCGACCACATCGTTCAGCTTGTCACTGTTAAAGCCTGCGTGAGTATTAAAAATACCGAAACCGAACGATTCACGCAGTTTGCGACCCGCACAAATGTTAGCGCTGATCATCGCCTCTTCAACGATACGGTTAGCGATACGGCGCGCGTCAGTATGAATCGCGATCACATCGTTATCTTCGCTGAGTTCAAAGCGATAGTCTGGACGATCGGGGAAGGTCACCGCATGCGTTTCACGCCACTCAATGCGAGCACGTGCAAACTGATGCAACTGATGGATTTGATCCGCGATGTCGCTGCTCTCTGGCTGCCAAGCTGCTTGTTCACCTTGCTCGATGTAGTCAGACACCTTGTCGTAGGCTAGCTGGCCGTGTGATTGGATCCATGCAGAGAAAAACTCGGCGTCATCGGCAATGGTGCCATCGGCAGCGATATTGAAGGTACAGCAAAGCGCCGGACGTTTTTCGTGCGCACGTAGTGAACACAAATCGTCACTCAGATCGCGAGGCAACATTGGGATATTGCGACCGGGCAAGTAAATTGTAAAGCCGCGGCTGCGGGCCACTTGGTCAAGGTCGTCATCCGCATCGATATACGCAGTCGGATCGGCAATCGCGACTGTCATGGTAAAGCCGCCTTGCTCGTTGGCTTTTACATATAACGCATCGTCCATATCTTTGGTCGATTCGCTATCAATGGTCACGAAGGGGAGCGCGGTCAGATCGCGGCGCTCTAAACCTTGCTCCAACATCGCCCATGCTTCTTTAGGCGCAGGCTCTTGGTTTGGTAAGTTATGTTTTGCTAGCGTGACCCACCAAGGCGCAATCTTGTCATTGGCATCGGTGATTTTTTCACTGACTTGGCAGAAGAAGTTGTCGTCGCCTTTGAGTGGGTGACGGATCAGGGATGCGACAACCCAGTCGCCATCTTTGAGTTCGTCTTGCGATAAGCCGCGCTGGGTTTTGGCACGGATAGCATCTTTGATTTGCGGATGATCCGGGACAATATTGAGACGGTTACGAATCCACTGAACGCGACCAATAAAGCGGTCAATGCTTTGCTCAATCAAGGCATCCGGCTCTGCGACCTCACGCTCTTTTTCTGTGCGAACGAAGGCTTCAACACGATCACCGTGCATCACTTTCTTCATATACGGTGGTGGAATAAAGAGGCTGGTTTTATCGTCCACTTCTAAAAAGCCAAAGCCTTTTTCAGTGGCTTTCACCGTTCCCTCTTTCTTGGGCAGGGTTTCTTGGATCTGTTGCTTAAGTTGCGCTAGCAGGGGATTGTCTTGAAACATAACATCGGTCTCGGTTTTCGAATCGCCACACTATACGTATTCGGTCACGCAAAACCAACCCGTGACCGGAAATTGCTATCGATGGTGTGGTAAGGCGTGGATCCGAGTGAATCGCCAGTAATCGGTTGATGCGTAACCATACAGGGATTGTATGCGAGATAAACAATGTGCCACATGAGTGCGCGAAAGCGGCAAAATTTGTGAAGTTGTTCAACTTTTTCTGGCTTTTTTCGCCTGAATAGCGCAGAATGCACACCCTTAATTACCGAGGCCCGTGGCGCTGGTGACTTACACTGTGAAAGAGCAGTGTAGCTGGTTGAGCAGAACGCTGAAGGGGCCCCGTTTCGCTACACTCATAGATTGGGATCCCAATGCAAGAATCTGTAACCAAATTTCGCCAGTTAGATCTGGCCGACACCCTTTTATCTGCACTTGACGCTATGGGCTTTGAATCGCCAACACCGATTCAGGCTGCGTCTATTCCTGTGCTGCTAGAGGGCCGTGATGCGCTAGGTAAAGCGCAGACGGGGACGGGCAAAACCGCGGCGTTTTCTTTGCCGCTGTTGAACAAAGTTGATTTAAGCCAGCATAAACCTCAAGCCATCGTGATGGCGCCGACTCGCGAGTTGGCCATTCAGGTTGCTGCTGAGATGAAAACCTTGGCGCAAAACATCAAAGGCCTCAAAATTCTTGAGATCTATGGTGGTGCTTCGATCGTTGATCAAATGAAGGCGCTGAAAAGCGGCGCGCACATTGTCGTGGGTACCCCAGGTCGTGTGAAAGATTTGATTAACCGCGATCGTTTGAAGCTGGATGAAGTACATACCTTTATTCTCGACGAAGCTGACGAAATGCTCAAAATGGGCTTCGTAGACGACGTCACTTGGATCATGGAGCAAGCACCAGAGTCGGCACAACGCGTGTTGTTCTCTGCCACCATGCCTCCAATCGTTAAACAAATCGTTGATCGTTTCTTGCGTAAGCCTGCTCGCATCGATGTTGCTGGAAGCAACCGTACGGTTGAGAAAGTTGAGCAACAATTCTGGGTCGTGAAAGGCGTAGAAAAAGACGAAGCGATGAGCCGTCTTTTGGAAACGCAAGACACAGACGCATCGATTGTGTTCGTTCGTACTCGTCAAGATACCGAGCGTCTTGCGGACTGGTTGTCTGCACGTGGCTTTAAAGCCGCTGCGCTGCACGGTGATATTCCACAATCTCAACGTGAGCGTACGGTTGACCACATCAAACGTGGCGTGATTGATATTTTGGTAGCAACTGACGTTGTTGCGCGTGGTCTTGATGTGCCACGTATCACCCATGTCTTTAACTATGACATTCCGTTTGATGTTGAATCTTACATTCACCGCATTGGTCGTACTGGTCGTGCTGGACGTGCAGGTAAAGCGATCTTGTTGGTACGTACCAACCAGATGCGTATGCTGCGTACCATTGAGCGTGTCACTCAGACGCGCATGGACGAAATCCAGTTGCCGAACCGCGATAAAGTAGCGGAATCTCGTGTGGCCCGTTTGGCTAGCGAACTGGCTGAGAAAAAAGATGCTGACTCAATCGCACCTTTCGTCAGCTTGATTGAACAGCTACAAAACGACATCGAAGTTGATGCGACTACCTTAGCGGCGATGTTACTTCAGCGTCAGCAAGGCAAGCGTCCATTGTTCTACAAAGGCCCTGATCCAATGATTGCGGCTATGGAACGTGAAAGCCAACGTCGTGAGCGTCGTCGTGATGATCGCCAAAATGGTCGTGACCGCCGCGAAACCAACCCTGCAGATTGGGATACCTATCAGTTAAGCGTGGGTCGTGAGCAAGGCGTACAAGTTAAAGACATCGTGGGCGCGATTGCCAACGAGCTAGGTCTAGACAAAAACAACATTGGTGCGATCAAACTGGCACCGGGACACACTTACGTACAGTTGCCTAAGACCATGCCAAAAGAAGTCTTTGCGCAGCTTCAAAAGCTACGTATTCGCCAGAAAGAAACCAACGCACAACGCGTTGAAGGCAATGTGATCCGTGACCGTCGCCCAAGCGATCGCAATGGCGGTGGCCGTGGTCGTCAAGACCGTGATAACCGTGGTCGTGGTGAACGTCGCTTTAACCGTGACCGTGGCAATGATCGCGGCTCATTCCGCGGTGAGCGTCGCCAAGCGCAGTAAATAATAGAAAGCCGGGTAGCAATGCCCGGCTTTTTTGATCCATGTCTGCGACGTAATGCCTTGTTGGCAGGGTATTAACGACGCTGATATGCCTGTGGCATTGTGGGACATTCCCGATGTGCCAGCTATATACTTTTAACGGTGCGCGGTTTAATGTGCACTTTTACCGTTGTCGCCTTTAATGGCGTGATAACGCGAGTGGTTCGAAGGACTTGCAGGCCACTGGCGCGTTAATGATGAGTTTCCCATGTCATGATTAACTTTCAAAACACACTGCGTCTATTGGGCATGCCTGTTTTATGGATGGGTATTGTTCAATTTGTGTTTGGACTTCTGTCGCTATTCCTATTTCGCGATCATGTGTCGACACAGTTTTTTTATCCCTCTTTACTGATGATGATGGCCTCTTTGGTTATCTCTTGGCTATTTCGTAAAAGTAAGTTAAGCCAAGTCACCTTCCGTGATGCCTTATTGTTTTCGACCTTTACGTGGATTTTGGTCGGTATATTGGGTGGGATCCCGATTAAACTGGTGACTGGGGTGAATTTTTCGGATGCCACCTTTGAGTCGATCAGTGCACTTAGTACCGCCGGTGCCACCATACTCAGTGGGCTAGATGACATGCCCGCCTCATTCTTGTTGTATCGCCAATTTTTACAATGGATGGGCGGACTTGGTGTGGTTATCTTTGTGGTCGCGGTGCTTCCCATGTTGAACGTGGGCGGGATGCGGCTGTTAAAAGCAGAAACCCCCGGCCCCATCAAAGACGAGAAATTGTCCCCGCGGATCTCTAAAACGGCCCACTATTTATGGGGCGTGTATGTGGTGATCACGCTAGCGTGTGCCCTTGCGTATTATTTGGCGGGGATGAGTGCTTACGATGCCATTGCCCATAGTTTCTCAACCGTTTCAACTGGTGGCTTCTCGACCCATGATGCCAGTATGTGGCACTTTCAAAGCCATTTGATGTTGATGATTTCCAATGTCTTTATGCTGCTTGGCGCGATCAACTTCGGTTTGCACTTTCGTATTTTTCGCATCGGTTGGCGGGGTGTGCGTTTGTATTTCGACGATGAAGAGTCACGGGTCTTTCTCATTGTCGTTGCTTGCTTATCCGTGATGTTGGGATTGTATTTATACGGTGAGACACGCTATGAATCGGTATGGGTTTCTCTAAGCTTTGCTGCGTTTCATGTGGTGTCTTTTATTACCAGCACGGGGTTCGGTGCTGCTGATTTAAGCTCTTGGCCTGCGGCCACCGGACTGTTCTTGGTGTTCTGTGCCTATTTGGGCGGCTGCTCTGGCTCGACCGCTGGCGGGAATAAAATTATTCGCGATATCATCACGTTTAAAATTATTCGTCGCCAGCTGCACCAATTGATTCATCCCTCAGCGATGCTGCCTATTCGCTATCAGGACAAAGTCGTATCCAACGACGTGACGCAAGCAGTTATGGCGTTTATGTCGCTGGCTGCGCTGACCACGGGTGTTTTCACCTTGTTAATGATGATGACAGGTCTCGACTTTTGGTCTGCATTTACCGCGGTCGTCGCGTGTATCAATGTATTGGGCCCAGGTTTTGGTGAGGTTGGCAGCAACTTCCAGCCGGTGAGTGACACCGGTATTTGGTTCCTGAACGCCGCAATGATTTTAGGCCGTTTGGAGTATTTCACCGTTTTGGCCCTGTTTATGCCGCACTTTTGGCGTTGGTAAGCCCGCGATCAGGCGGGCTGTTCAGTCTCCGTTGCCATTAAGGTGTCAACAAATTCACCGATATGGCGCTGCTCGGTATACGGATTAAGGAACACGACTTTTTCGCCGGGAATAAACAAGCACTGGCCATCGGTGTCGAACTCCGTATGGGCAATGGATTCAACCCAATTGGTATGAAGTTTTCGACCTTGCCGAGCCAAAAAGTGCTGGCGGTGAAATAAACTGTGTTGGGTAATACTGTCGATACGCGCCCCCAATTGGTGGAGTTTTTGTTCACGCTCGAACAGGGTATCTACATCGAGGTCATCAGCGGGGTGATACAGGCGAAAGGCCACCGTGGGCCCCAAGTTATCTCTCGCGACCACCTTGCAATAAGGTAAATCGCTCAATCGTCCCTTCAGATACTCCGCGTTTTGTAAGCCATGCGCAATCATGGTCTGATAGCCTCGCTTGCCCAGCATATTAAGCGCACAGTAAGCACCATAAGCCCCCGCTGCACCGCGAGAACACTCAATGGTGGATTGCAGATGGGTATGGGTGGTTTTGCTCGCTTCAAAATAGGAGAAATAGTGAGGATCTTGTTTGAGGCACTCCATATCGTCGCTATTTTTGAACATCACCAAACTGGAGGTATAAGGGACAAACCCCCATTTTTGGAAATCGATCGTGATGGAATCGGCATAGCGCAGACCGCGGATCCGCGGGAGCAAGGCAGCGAGCTTTTGCGCGGTCACGCTGTTAATGCCGAGCGGATTGTCGTTAAAGTCGTAATCATTGAACATGATCAGTGGCCAACCGACGGCCGCATCCACATGAATATGAGGCTTGCTGTCGACTTGATATTGCTGGCAAGCACGCTCTCGGATCTGATACACGCGTTCAATGTCCTCAATTGCAAAGGTGTCAGTGGTCCCAAAGGTGAGCAAGATGGTAGGAACCGCTAGCCCTTGCGCCAAACAGCCGTTTAAGGTGTAGGCAAAATCATCCAAATCCATGCGGTTACGCGCATCGACTTTGACGCGAAGCACTTGATTAGGAATATCTGTCCCTAACAGGCCGAGGTTCGTCATGTTGGAGTAGTGACCGGCTAATGAGTTAATCATCCGAAAGTCTTGCCCTTGCAGACCTCGCTGACCGGACAGCGGAAACTGTTTTCTCAGCCCAAGCAAGTAACCGTAGAGGTTGCCAAAGGTGCCACCTTGGGTAAAAAGCCCCGTGGCGCGTTGGTCATCATAACCAATCAAGTTGGCGACTTGGCGGACGATAGTTTGCTCAAGCTCTACCGACAACCCCGCGTATTCGCTATACACCAAGTTTGGATTGGCCAAAGTAGCCAGTAGTGCGCCATGAATGGCAGGGTCGCAGGGTGCGGTAATCACATTTTCGACCGCTTGCGGTGCAGTCCAATCTTTGGAGTGTGTTGCCGCGTGTAAAGCAAGCGGCGGAAAAATATGATGACTCAGATCGCTGTGGCTTGGCACATGTTGTTGCTCAAGCAAATGTATATCGGGTGACGTTGGTGCAGGGAGCATGCCTTGCTCGAGCCACTGGGCTAAACCCGGGGTACGATAAATGGGCCAGCGGTTCGGGTCTCGGTTAAAAAAATGCGCCCGCATGGTTTGGTAATGTTTAGCGAACGTGGGGGTGACGGCATAGCCGTCGGGGTGGGCACTAGACATAACTACATCTCCAACTGCGAAGTCAGGCAGGGGGCCCTGCCTGACGATAACAACAACCGAATAAAGCGTAAGGGTGCTTGTGCCGCTTGAAACGGACTCCGTGTAAAACTACTGCAGTTTAAAATTGGACACTAAGCGATCAAGCTCTTGATTCGATTGTGATAATGAGTCGGTCGCGGAAACGGTTTGCTTGCCGCTCTCGACTAAGCTGCTCACCATGTCGCGAATCGAGAGCATGTTTTTACTCAACTCCTCCGCTACGGCACTTTGTTCTTCGGTCGCGGTTGCGATTTGGGTACTGACATCATCAATTTCACGTACGGATGCGCTCATGATGGTCAGGCTGTTTGAGACTTCCGACGTCTTATCCGCCGTGCTTTGACACTGCTCTTTGGTTTTTCCCATCGCCTCAACCACGCTCGATGTGCCATCAAGGAGGGCAGTCAGCATATCTGAGATTTCGGTCGTGCTGCTTTGCGTGCGCGCGGCGAGGGCACGAACTTCATCGGCAACCACCGCGAACCCACGGCCTTGCTCACCGGCCCGCGCGGCTTCAATCGCGGCGTTAAGGGCAAGCAGGTTGGTTTGCTCGGAAATTTCCCCGATCACATTGAGCACGTCGCTGATTTTGTTTGCATCCTGGTTCATGCTGGTGATTCGGGCTGACATATCTTCCACTTCATCTACCAGTGCACTCACGGTGACGACGGCATTATCGACCACTTCAAGCGATTGACTGGCTTCTTTACTGGCCGATTCTGTGATGTCATTCGATTGCGAGACGTTATGAGCAATACTGCGTGCACTTTCACTCATCTCAGTAATCGCGGTCACCACTTGTTCGGTTTCTGCCGAGTGCGCCTCGAGAACAGACTCGTTTTCTTGGGTGTTTTGCGACAGCTGAGTGATGTTGCTCGAAATCATTTGACTGGCTTGGGAGACCTTCAGCATCATATTTTGCAGGTTTTCGACAAAGGTATTAAAGCCGCGGCTGATTTGGGCCAAATCATCGTTGCCATTGACCTCAAGTCGTGCGGTGAGATCGCCGCTCCCTTTGGAGAGATCTAACACCGCTTGTTTCAATTTGATCAGTGGACGGTATGAGTAATTGATGATCAGATAGATCGCTGCCAAGCTCAGCGCCAGCAGGATGATCCCCGTCACTAAAGATTCAATTTTAGCACTGCGAATGTCTGCCAACGCCGTTTGCTGATCCACAAAAACCATCAGCGTCCAATAGCGATTTTCCGTGAGGTTAACGCGCTGGAAATAGCCATCAAAATTAATGCCCATATAGGGAAAGCTCAAGTGACCTCGCTCATCGGTGCGGAACATGTTTTCCATATCACTGAAGGTGGCACTGACCTGAGAGGGCGTTTTGCCGATATCGTTCGGATCATCACTGGCAAAAAAGACTGCGTTTTGATCGGTCAGTGTCGCGGCACCACCGGCAAAGCGCATGTTGCTTACCTGAGTGATCACGCTTTCCAGTGGAATGTCACCAAGCAACGCGCCGATGAAGCGGCCATTTTCAAACACGGGGGCGACCGCGCTGATCACCTTACCGCCGGTCACTTTGTCGGTATAAATACCGGTTAAGTGAATGGCTTGATCGGCTTTGACTTGCCGATACCAGTCGCGATCGCGGAAGTTATATTGGTTGGTGGTCACACCATCGCCCGAATGATTCGACATAAACGAATCACCGGTTTCATACGTCATGATCACATTGGCGATACCGGCGGTGTCTGCCAGCATCCTCACTTGCGCCACGTTTTCTTGTGCGGTGAGGCCCGTTGTGAAGTGATTTGCACCTTTTTCAATAGCGGAGAGTTGCGAGGTAACCAACTGCTCTAACTCTGTAACATGGTGATCAAGTTTGTTTTGTGTTTGTGTGGTGAGAGACTCAATCATTTTCTCTCGTAGCGAGAGCGTATTGAGTGTTCCCAACACCACAAGAGAGACGGTCACCAACAGACCGACCCCCACCATAATGCGTGATTTAAACCCCAACGTCATAGTTTTTACCCCTTACTGAGCTAACGCTTGTCTGTCTAAAAAGTAAGGGTGCTTCCTACAGGCGGTAATCGTACACTGTCCGCTTTTCTATGCGGTTTTTATTATGGTTACCGCGGAGTCACCCAGCCAACACCGTTTTAAAGTTAGTTAAATGTTCGGCAACTCGCCAAATAATGAATGCTTTTTGATAAGAATAACAGTAGAGCGGGTTGGTGGATTTAGCTAGTCGAAATGACAAAAAAGTGTATGACAATTTGGCGTCACTCGTGCACTGAAGGTGTCAAAAAACACAGACACCCATGCTGTTTTAAACAGGTGATTTATTGGCAGAGAGAATAACTGGTTTAAAGTTGGTCACTTTTATCCGTGCGGAGCACTTTGTGTAAACGCGCCTTAATAGGCGCGAGAGGATCAGCTGACAGGGGGGTCTTGTTCGGGAATGATGAAGGCGTCGGGTTGGGCTCGATACTTTTCGACGCATTCGAGGTAGAAGTCCCGCTGCCATTCAGCCAGCGCATGCGCTTCTTGCTCGAATAGGCTCGATTCTGCTTTGTTGTTGACCACTTTCCAAACTGCGTAGGCGGCTTGTTTGTCGAGTTCTATTTTTTGTTTTTCATCGGCAGGCAGGTTCGCCAAATTAATGTCCATAGGGGGCTCTTGTGTTTGGGCGCGTAGCCGCGATCCTAGCGAAGTCGATGCCACACGGCAAGATTAACTCGCGCTTAACGGCAGGCTGACATTCGTCGGTCGTGGCTTGTTACCCTTGCAGCCAATGCTCTTTTTTTCGATTGGACACTAGGATGACGTTTAACCAAGAGGATCGACAAGCCCTCTACGACACGTGGATGTCGTACAAAGCCAAAGCACGGATCACGCAAATTGAAATGGCAAAACGCTTAGAAGTCAGCCATCTTACCTTTTCACGTTGTATTCATGGCAATGCCACACTCGACAGCCGTTTTGTGTTCGCATTTTGTCAAGCGATGGGCGTTGAGCCCAACAAAATCTTACCCAGCCTGCGTGAGCGCGAACAAGCGTACCAAGATGTGTTGGTAACCAGTAAAGTCATTGTCGACGGCGACATTGAAGCAGTGTACTACGAAGGTAACCAAGTGATTATTGAATACCGTAAACCACTGGTGGCATCAGCTGAATCGTCGTTTGAACGGGTTTCGTGAGGGGCGAATGGGCTCAGGCGGTTTTGGGTCAGGACGCTGTGGGAGCTCAGCCATAATCGCGGCGCGCTGATCGTCGGTCATTTTGCCCCACGCAATGATTTCATCGAGGGTACGCTTGCACCCTACACAAACATCTTCTTCACGGCGGCACAAACCAATACAGGGCGTTAACACGACAAAACCTCGACAGCATAGACAGAACAAAAAGGGCAGGCCAATGATGTGCCTGCCCGTCTAGTATACCGCYCAGCCTAGCGTGTGACCATGCCGCGAATTTGTTTGGCACGCTCTTCATCTGTCGCGTCAGAGGGGGCGGGCGTGAGTAACGCCTTTTGGCAGGCAGGCCTTGCCGCTAGCGTATCTAGCCACGCTTTTAAAGCATCAAGGCCCGAAATATCAATGCCGCTCCATTCATGAATGCGCGCCCAAGGCCAGGTGGCCATATCGGCAATGGTGTATTCGTCGCCGGCAAGGAACGGATGTTTTTGCAACTGGCCATCAACCACTTCGAGTAAGCGTCGCCCCTCTTTTTGATAGCGTTCGATTGCCGCTGGGATTTTCTCTGGGAAATAGCGGTAAAACACGTTCGCTTGGCCCATCATGGGCCCAACCCCACCCATTTGAAACATGAGCCACTGGATAGTTTGCGAGCGCGCTTTAGGGTCTGACGGGAGAAACTGCCCCGTCTTTTCCGCGAGATAGAGCAAAATGGCACCGGACTCAAACACGGCAAAATTGTCGTTGTCCTGATCGATAATGGCAGGAATACGACCGTTGGGGTTAATCGCCAGAAATTCCGGTTGTTTCTGTTCGTTCGCCATTAAATCGAGTGCATGCAATTGATACGGCAGCCCCATTTCTTCCAAGGCGATCGCGACTTTGTAGCCATTGGGTGTGGCGGCTGAATAAAAGTCAATCATGTTAGCTCTCCCTGTCAGTGAACCCTCAGTATTGACACGATAAAGGGGAAGATCAATCCTCGCCAAGCTGCTGCGAACTTGGCCATATAAGTGACATTGTCACGCCATCTTGGCTGGCGCGATTGCTAGCCACGAGTGTCGCTTGGTGAAAGTCTGCAATCAGACGCGCAATGTAAAGGCCTAAACCAAGATGCGGTTTGTCCGATTTATGCGACTCTGACCGCACGCTAACCATCGATTGGAATAGCTGATCACGCATATGTTCGGGCAGTAGCGGCCCGGCGTTACTTACTGTGATAGTAATATGCTCAGGGTCAAGGCTCAGCGCAAGATCAATCGGGGTGGCGCCATCATCAAACTCAACCGCGTTGGACACGAGCTTATCCAATAACTGCGCGAGGTAGTCGGGCACAGCGAATACTCGAACGGTTTGCACTGGTAGCGTGATGTTAAACCGATGATCCGGATACGCTAGTTGGTAGCCTTGCCCGCAGCCTTCTATCAGTGCATTGAGATTCACCGGCTCTTTATCGGCATTATCAAAGCTTTGTTCAAGGCGTGTGGCTTCGGTTAAGGTCGATAAGATCCCCGCAAGGCGTTGCACCCCGTCTTGGGCGCGGTTGATGTAGGTGAGCTGGTCAGGATCCGCTTGCGTATACGCCATGTTTTCCAATGACGATCGCACTACCGCAATGGGCGTTCTCAGCTCATGGGATAAGCGAGATGACATTTTTTCAAGATACTGGTTATAGCCAGCAATGCGGCCAACCATGTCGGTGATGGTTTGGGTTAATAAGCCGATTTCATCGTGGCTGGTTGCCGGTGTGATTGTGCCCGTGACGCGCCCTTGGCTATCGATAGCATGATTAGCTTCTTTTTGGAGGCGACGCAGACGTTTGGCGATATGCGAGCCGAATAACAGCAGCAAGAGCACGCCGGTACAAATCACCGCGAGCATCACGGAAAAGAGGGTTTCGAGGGCCTCATTACGCAGGCTACGGATCCCGTTGGTGGTCTCTTCAACAATCACGGCCCCCGCTACTTTACCGTCCAACCAAATCGGGTAGGCTGCGGTTAAGATCATCGCTTGGTTGTCATCTGAGCTGCGCCAACTAGCGTAAGGCCGCCCTTGTAAGGCTTGTTGCGCCTGTACGCCCTTATAAATTGAGGCTTGTTGCATCGCATCGACAAAATGCTCAGGCGGGGTCACAAGCAGTTTATCGTACCAAGGGCGTAGCAGCGTTTGTGTTATCCAATCCATGACACCTTGCTGCTCTGGGATCGCTTGGCGAGGTTGCCAGACACCGGTGGAAGTTTGGATGTCACCCGCTTTTGCTAGCACGCGACTGTGTTGATCAACCACCCATACACTGGAGGCGCCATTATTCATTCGCTCAATTAATGCTTGAATGGGTGCCGAGGGCATCATAAAGCTGCCCAGCGTTGCCGCCGAACGTGTTGATGCGGTGCCAATGATCGCGCGTAGACCGCGGTTAAAACTATCGTCCACATCGTAGTAAGCGATGCCGAGCTGCTGGCCGACCCACGCCGCTGGCAGTTTGATCTCAACTTGGTAGCCTTGCTCGGTGGCGCGCCACTTAGCGGCAATGGGAAGTGGTTGGGGCGGGCCTTCGATATTTACGCCGGTGGCATTGTCGGCAAGACCGTTATCGAGATGGATGATTTTTGCATTGTCAGAATCACGCGCTTGTCCGATGGCGACGCGATAAAACGCCCCTTGCGGTGAGGTGAGTGCCAATATGAGATGATCTTGACTGTCGATATCGCCTGTCGCTTGCGGCGTGGCAGGAGTGCTATCGATAATATCGAGCGCGAAATACACCGCAGTGTCGGTGCTGCCACTCATGATCGCCAAAGAAAGCGTGTCACTGTTGTATGCACCTTGGCTAAAGATCAGTCCGTTGCGTTGATAAAGGCGCTGATGGTGGCGATAGGGTTGCCAATCCTCTAAGTTGCCATCTAAGCGAATAGGCTGGGTTAAGCGAAATGCATGTAAGTCTTTGCCCGGCTCTAAGGCAGAGGGTGGGGCATGCTGGGTAAATAAGCTGGGGCGATCGTTCATCCCCATCGCAAAGGCCCGAGCGGTGCCCATTAGCGTCTGCTCTTGGCCTTGGCGTAAAACACTTTCCATTTCCCACACGTACTGGTAGCCCAAATAGGGCAGCAGCAGTAGGAAACTCGAGAGAATTACAATCTTGGTGCGGATCCCGGCCAGCCCTTCTCGCACCCAGCGACGTCCTTTTAAGCCATAACGACGCAGTCGACTCAGGCTCATGGGTGTTCCTCATCCCAGCGATACCCCATGCCATAGACGGTGCTAATGCAATTAAATTGGCTATCGACGGCGAGAAACTTTTTACGGATCCGTTTCACGTGCGAGGTAATGGTGCTGTCGTCCACCACCGCGTGCGCTTCATCCATTAATGCTTGACGGCTTTTGACGTGGCCCGGACGTTTAACCAAGGCATGGACCATCCAAAACTCGGTCACAGTGAGATCGATCAAGGTGTCATGCCAGTAAACGCGCATCCGATCCAAATCAAGATTCAGCGGGCCGCAATGCAAACTTTTTACTTGGCTAGCCGGCGCTTGGGCCAAGAGATCACTGCGGCGAAACAAGGCGGCAATGCGAGCCATCAGGTGAGGCAGTGAGACGTCTTTGGTCAAGTAATCATCGGCGCCCATTCGCAGCCCCACCACTGTGTCAATGTCACTATCCCGAGCGGTTAAGAAGATAATCGGCACTGTTGCAGACATCGCGCGTAGGGCTTGGCATAGCGCAAAGCCGCCGTCAATTTCATTCCCCAGACCAATGTCGATAATGGCTAAATCGGGTAGACGTTGCTCAAAAGCGGTTTGGGCGGATGGACGATCGGCGTAGGTATTGACCTGATAGCCTTGGCGACGAATCACATCGGCATAGTTATCGCGAATGGCGGCTTCATCTTCAACAATTGCTATCTGCTTCATGGTACGGGATAGGTAACGAGTGTTGCAGTGACTATACCCAAACTCAGCGCAGAGAAAACCCCTTTTGCTGGAATCCGCGCAATTGCCATTTTTTTGCCACAATTGATCGCCACATTGCCATTTTTGCTCCCACAAAATGCCTGATCGGCTTGTTTTAATGTCCTCATCGCCAGCACGGCACAACAAACACACTTTCGAGGACATTATGGATATCAAAAAAGCACTCACACACTCTGTATTCGCGGTTTCTATGTTTGTCGTGGCAACCCCACAAGGGATGGCCGCCACACATGTTGAGCGAGACAAAAAACCAGAATTGATCGGTATGGGCAGCGGCGCGGTGGCYGGCGCGTTAGTGGCCGGACCGGTCGGCGCAGTCGCGGGAGCGATTATCGGCACCGTGATGGGGCAAAACGCGAGCTTCGAAACACTTGCGACGGAGCAGCAAGATACGATTGAAACGATGAATGCGAAAAATGAGCAGCTGAGTCTTGTTACGCAAAAATACAACGAAGCTCAATTAGAGCTTGCCCGCTTGCGCACCGAGCAACATTCTATCGAGGATATCGACTTAGCGATGAATATTCAGTTTCGAACCAGCTCGGCTGACATTGAACCCCATTTTATGATTCAGCTTGATGAGCTGGCAGGGTTTATCCAGCAAATGCCGGATGCGCAATGGCAATTGGCCGGATATGCCGACCCTCGGGGTCGCAAAGCCTATAACCAAGCGCTGTCAGAGCAACGTGTGCAAGCGGTTTATGACTACTTGGTATCAGTGGGAGTCGATCCTGCGCAGCTAGATACGGTTGCGTATGGAGACAGCCAGCCATTGGCCGACCAAGCCGACAATGAAGGCTTTTTCTTTGACCGTCGCGTCACCCTTTCACGCGTGAAAGGTGGGCAAATGGCACAGGCACAGTAATCGTCGCTTTATCGTTTTGGGGCTGGGCTACCATGCAACGGCCTAGCCCATCGCAAATGTTAGAGACTTATCTTCGGCAACCAAGGAAGACACCATGATTCGACAGGCAACCCTTCACGATATCGATGCGATTTGCGCCTTGTGTGAGCGCTGTCAGCCTGACCCACTTCCGTGGCGTCAAATGAAGAAAACGCTCACCGATTTGATTAATGCAGAGGATGCCAACGTCTTGGTCGCCGAGCTTTGTGGGTTGGTGGCAGGCGTGGTGGCATTCAACGTGATCTTACAACTGGATAAATCCAACCATGTAGGGCGTATCAGCACCATTATGGTGGATGAACACTTTCGGGACATGACCCTCGGCCGCCAGTTACTCAGTGCTGCGGAGACCTGTTTATTGGCAAGAGGATGCGATCAGATTGAAGTGGTCCCGAGTTATCACAAAGCCGATGCGCAAAGCTTTTACCTGCACTGCGGTTTTAAACTTACCCCAGAGCGACTGATAAAAGCGTTAGCAGCGTAGCTAAGCGACAAAGGCTTTTTCTTTACCACTTTGCGGCGTGGGGAGCGTGGTTGGCCATTCGCCGGTTGCTTCCCATATCAACAAGGCTTGTTTGGCCGCAAGACCGCCCCCGTAGCCAATCAGCTGCCCTTGGCGACCAATAATACGGTGGCAAGGAATGATGATAGATATCGGATTCTTGCCATTCGCGCCGCCTACCGCTTGGTTGGCTTTTGGGTTACCAATAGCGGTGGAAATGGTCTGATAGCTGGCCGTTTGCCCATACGGAATCGCTTGTAGCGCTTGCCATACCCGTTGCTGAAAGGGCGTGCCTTGTGGGACGAGGGGCAAAGAGAATTGTTGGCGCGTGCCATTAAAGTAACCATCCAGCTGACGACATGCTTCATCCAGTACCCGTTGGGCGGAGTGAGACGATGCATTAACGGGTTGCGGTGCGCGTTTAGGCAAATACAACCCGGTGAGTCCGTCGCGATTCGCGGTTAAGGTTAACTCACCGAATGGTGATGCATAAGTGATTTGGCTCATAACACATCCTTGTGGTTGTCACTTAATTAGTGGGTGTGCTGATTACAATACGCGCAAGCGGTTAAAAATGCTTGTTCTTGGAACTGCTTAAGGCCGAGTTCTTTTAAGCTCACATCAACAGGGTGACGTTTTAGGGTTTGCTTCATTACGCTGCTTGGCAGCACCTCAGCATCGATTCCCTCAATTAGCTGCAACGCGGCTTCTAGCTTGAATCCAGCACTGCTACCGGCAAATTTGCCTTTGGTTGGGCGCTCGCGGATCACAATCTTTTCTACCTGATAGTCTTCGACCAGCTTGCTCATGGTGCGATGAAAGTGTTGGATGCTTTCTTGTGCTTCAGGCTTGGCAACGGTGATCTTTTTTGCGCGGCACTCAGGCACAGAAAACAAGCCGTTGTCGCTGTCTAGCAATACAATGTTCGCTTCATTGGCTTTTAAATCAACAGCACAAACTCTCATGATGATCTCTCTGTCTTAATCGGTAAGGGCGGGCAGTATACGCAAAAGGTCTCGCGTCGTCACAGGATTAACCTTACTTGCACGGGCGAGTCTGTCAATAATGTCGATAAATTCGTCCATACGGGTTTTTTAGCACCACGCTGGATAGCAAAGAGCAATGGGTTCGGGAAGAAGGCACCGCCTTGGCGTAACGGCGCTCGCGGTTTGCAACGCGCTGCGGCGAATCGTGCGAGTGTGTTATACTCGCGCGCTTTGCTTTCGTATTGCCTGAGTTCTTTATGCAGATTATCGCCCAACACACCGATGAGCGCGTGTTACCGCTCGACAACAAAACCATTATCACACGCCATGCGGCCCGCGCGATTGCGCTGCAAGGGGATGAGATCCTTTTGATGTACACCGCACGCTATGATGATTATTCGTTACCCGGTGGCGGTATTGACGAGGGTGAAACCGCAGAGCAGGGGATGATCCGCGAGCTACAAGAAGAAACGGGTGCACAACATATTCGTGATATTCGCCCGTTTGGCTGTTTTGAAGAATACCGCCCTTGGTATCGCGATGGCGCCGATGTGATGCACATGTTTTCTTACTGCTTCTACTGCCAAGTTGATCGAGAGCTTGGTACTCCCACGTTTGAGCACTACGAAATCCATAACGGCATGCGGCCTGTGTGGGTGAATTTGTCTCACGCGATCGCGCACAACAAAGCGGTGATGGCAAACAGTGACAAAGCCGGGCAATCGCTGGTACGTGAAACTATGTTGCTTGAAATGATTGCTCAGCAGCGTGAGAACCCCCAACAAGCCACAGCGTAATCGACAAGGAATGCTTCATGGACAAAGCGCAACTGATTAAATTGGCCAACATGCCCATGCCGTTTGGCAAATACGCAGGCCGTGTATTGATTGATCTGCCTGAAGAATACTTACTGTGGTTTCAAAACAAAGCAGAATTCCCCGACGGCGAGCTCGGGGAGCTGATGCAATTGTGCTTAGCATTAAAAATTGAAGGCTTAGAAAGCGTGGTTAAGCCTTTAAAAAACCAACCATAATTTTTGAATGCTTGCTTTCTCACCAATGGTCGTTGTGAATTCATGCGTCTGTGCCCCGCATCATCGTATCAAAATTATCTTTCTCTCGTGGCCTCATGCCGATCAGTCAGAGAAGGTACACTGAATCGAGCAAACAGTGCCTTAAATCATGTTGCTTTAAGGCACTGTTTTCGTGGTTATTTTTTTTATTAAGGCTACTTGGATAGATTTGTGGTCAATATTTGTTGACCAAATGATCATATCGCTATATCTTACTGCGCCTGGAGCGAGCCTGCGGCCACTTTTTGAACGATAACGGGTTACTTTTCGACCTCTTTCTGATTGAGACGTGAACGCATCAAACTTGTTGACTGAACCGTTGAGCAACATTGTTGCGGTTCAAACAAGGAGGGACTATTTGCACGCTCTTTTTTGGTAACGTTCCCACTTGTAAAGTGGTTATTTTGAGGTATCTATGAAGCACACCCTTTTATCGGCAGTATCAGGCGCAATACTGCTTGCATCTTCTCCTTTAATGGCTTCTGGAATGGACTCTGAGCTGACAGCTAAGATCATCGGTGGGAAGGAATCACACCCCGATGCTTGGCCCTATATGGCCGCTTTGACACGTGTGAATAAAAACTCACCTTTTTGTGGTGGTAGTTTGATTGCAGAGCGCTATGTATTAACGGCTGCCCATTGCCTAGTCAATGAAAAACCACAAAACTTCGACGTCATTCTTAACGCTTATGACATGAATGATTTGTCTGCGTCACCTCGCGCTCAGGTTCGTCATATTTATATGCATCCTGACTATCAGCCTGGCCATGTGAGTGCAGGTCATGATATCGCTATCTTAGAGTTAACGAAGGCGATGAATCAGCAATCGGCGATGCTGGGTAATGAAACTAATTTTAACGAGTTAGACAGTAATCAGTTTCTCACCGCTATTGGGTTTGGTTACCGTCAGTATAAGGAAGGCCGAGGTAGTGACCAACCGACCGTACTTCATGAAGTTCAATTGCCTTTCGTTCCAATGGCGCAATGTAAGTCAGCGCATGAAGGATTCAAAACACTGGGTGACGGTGTCTTCTGTGCGGGTGAGATGAATAAAGATACCTGTATGGGAGATAGTGGCGGACCACTATTTTATGACAGTAATGACGGGCTCAGACAAATGGGGATCGTGAGTTGGGGTTATAAATGTGGCATAAACCCAGGCGTGTATACCAAAATCAGTCACTATAAAGAATGGATAGAAGATAATACAAGAGGGCTTTCATACCGTCGGCGTAATGATCTTGGTATTGTACCTCTAGGCAACTATTCACACACATTTTCATTTACCAATATCTCTGATGAATTCATTGAACTTAACAATCCCAAAGTAAAAGTAGATGGCAGAAATGGGCTTGGGTATATAACAGACAACACCTGTGGCGACAGTTTAGCTCCTGAACAACAATGTCAAATTACGGCGAATTTTGCCTTATTAGCTTATCAGAAAGGCAGTGTGATGCTCGAGATCGAATCAGCTGACTTTCATTCAGGTAAGGTGTTCAGTCAGTTAGATTATCACACCTTACAAAGCGTCGACCTCAGTGTTAAAAATTACCTTAGCACATTGCCTGAGCATAAAGCACATACGAATGATCACCCTTGGCGAGTGGAAGGGCAGTATTTAAGAAGCGCCCTAAACCTAGAAAAAGGAAATGTGTCTGAGTTGGTCCTCGAAGATCTGCCACGAGGCGAGCTGAGTTTTATCTACGCGATTGATTCAAATACTATATTAGATAACTTGAAAATTTACGTTAATAATGAACAGACAGACACCTTGTATATTAAAGATCTATCGACAATAAAAGAGGCAGCGCTGGAACTCAAACTACTCGAAGCACGCAATATAGTTCGCATGRTATATACGCATTCGAAACACAGCGATAAAGCAGATAGTCACGTTAAGCTATCGAATTTTAAGCATCAAAAGTTAATTGATGATGAAATCGATGATTTGATTGAGCAAATCGATGCTGAGCATGCGAAACGTAGCAACGGTGGTGGTGGTAGCGTTGGCATTGAGCTAGGGCTATTTGCATTGCTTTTTATATGGCGACGTCGGTTTTTAAATGCCATGGCACCGTTCACAAAAGCGGGTAAATAGTATCAGTATTTGCCAATTAGATTGACGAATTTTCAGGCCACCATGATATCGATGATTGAACGATTCAGGTGGCCTGAGCACATTCCAATCGACCCTGATAGAATGAGCGACCTGTGCTGTGCTACGTTTTTTTCTTACGTGATGAGAATATCGCACACACAACCCCAACTAACGTCCCTGYCCAGTGCGCTTGATGTGCCACATTAGCCTCGATTAATGTCTCGGTAATGCCCATTCCGACGTTTGCACTATCAAATATCAGCTTAATCACCAGCCCAGCTAAAAGTAATTTCCCTGGTGGGAATTTGTTGGTGATGTCTTTAACACATCCCCAAGCAAACAGGCCATATAAAACGCCTGATAGCCCCGCATACCAGTCAAATGGCGTTAAAAACATCACTAACCCAATCATTAACATCATACCTGCGATCGGCATCATGAGCGGTTCATCGTAATGACGCCCATGCAGCGCGTACAACGCAGCGAGACCAGCCAGATTGATCACGAGGTGCTTAATGTTGGTATGTGTGAGGTTGCCAGTAATAATCCGCCACCACTGTCCGGCTTCAATTTCGGCTCGGTCCCACACCATGAATTGGTGTATATCTGGAATTTGGGCGATAACGATGATGATTGCCAGTGTGATAACCGGTTTGATCGGTGCCAACGTTGGGTCCTGCATTGTGATGGTTATTTCTTATCATACCAGAGCTGGCACGTGTGCATGTAGGTGTCTTTCTATCATTCTATTAGCCGTGCTTTCGACAAAGGAGAGGGAACCTTGACCCATTGTTTCAATTACCGCCGCGTAGCGCGTTCCAATCCATGCGCCTGCGGGAGGCGCGACGAAAGCGAGAGCTATAGTGATTTCTGGTGTATAAGCAAAAAAGAATGCGGTGTAACCTGTTGATTGATCTCGCCAGATCAACAACCAACAAGGAGTACACCGCATGGACAACAATCATAACGTTACTGAGCTTCATAAACCAGACAACCCGCTCAATGAACTGCTGAAACAAGGCGCGCAGCAGTTGTTGGCTCAAGCCATAGAAGCGGAAGTCCAAGCCTTGCTAGCGCAGTTTGCATCGCTTCAAGCTGACGGAAAGCAAGCCGTGGGGTTGTCAGCAAATAGTGTTTCTCGCCTCAAGCAACAATGGGAAGCGGAATACGACCAGTGGCGAAAAAGAGACCTGAGTAAACGGCGGTATGTCTATATCTGGGCTGATGGCGTTTACAGCAAAGTACGCATGGATGACAAGCTTTGCCTGCTGGTTATTATTGGTGTCGATGACACAGGCCGCAAGGAAGTGTTGGCGGTTGTTGACGGGTACCGAGAGTCAGAGGCCAGTTGGCTTGAAGCTTTGTCGCAACTGACTTCACAGGGCATGACCTGCGCGCCTGAACTCGCGATTGGTGACGGTGCGCTGGGCTTTTGGAATGCTGCCGCCAAACACTGGCCGACCACTCGTCATCAGCGCTGTTGGGTACACAAGACCGCGAATGTGTTGAACAAAGTACCTAAGTCTGTTCAGCCAAGAATGAAAGAGTCGCTTCACGATATCTGGATGTCGGAAAACCGCAGAGCAGGGGATGATCCGCGAACTACAAGAAGAAACGGGTGCCCAACATATTCGTGATATTCGCCCGTTTGGCTGCTTTGAAGAATATCGCCCTTGGTATCGTGACGGTGCCGATGTGATGCACATGTTTTCTTACTGCTTCTACTGCCAAGTCGATCGAGAGCTGGGTACTCCCACGTTTGAGCACTACGAGATCCATAACGGCATGCGGGCTGTGTGGGTGAATTTGTCTCACGCGATCGCGCACAACAAAGCGGTGATGGCAAACAGCGACAAAGCCGGGCAATCGCTGGTACGTGAAACTATGTTGCTCGAAATGATTGCTCAGCAGCGAGAGAACCCCCAACAAGCCACAGCGTAATCGACAAGGAATGCTTCATGGACAAAGAGCAACTGATTAAATTGGCCAATATGCGTATGCCGTTTGGCAAATACGCAGGCCGTGTATTGATTGATCTGCCTGAAGAATACTTACTGTGGTTTCAAAACAAAGCAGAATTCCCCGACGGCGAGCTCGGGGAGCTGATGCAATTGTGCTTAGCATTAAAAGTTGAAGGCTTAGAAAGCGTGGTTAAGCCTTTAAAGCGGATATAACCTGCCTCAACCCAAATAGTGGTAGTGTTCAAAAGTCTGTGTCACTCCTATAGTTAACCCTCAACAGGGAGTGATACATCAATGTCCGACAAATACGAAATTGATATTCAAGCTTTTGCTAAGGCACTGCAATCTGGACAGGGCCTCAACGGGAAAGATGGACTGCTAACGCCGTTGATTAAACAGATCACC
>NZ_MUFO01000032.1:0-37749 GCF_001995345.1 Salinivibrio sp. IB872
CTACAACACTGACACTCGAAATTGCTACAACACTGACACTCGAAATTGGGAAATTCATTATCAAAAACAAGAGCATGCTCCGTCTATCAGTCAACCGATGACATCAGCGAAATCACTTTTCTCATCCGAAAAGCACACAGCGAAGGTCATGGCGTCGAAGGAGTCTCGTGTCGTTGAAACGGGCACTATTGTTATCAAACGCTAAATCAGCGCAACAGAGCAACGTTTAGATAGACGCGATTAACTAAACAGAGCACGGAAAGGCCTTGAGCCTCATAGTTTTTAATAGGAGTCTCGCCAAGCAGTACTTGGCGGGACTAAAGCCATCAAAGAATTGGATCGGCTATGGATTTGAACCAGTTTTATTGAGCAGGCATCGACGATCTGAGTAAGCCAGCCTATAAATCAAGTTAAAAAGACGACGGAATATATTCACTAAGCTTAAAAAAGAACATGGCTGGATGGAGCGATGAGACGCATCGAAAAGTGAATAAAGGTGCAGAAGTGTTGAGGAATCAGAATGAATAGTATGTTTTGTGAGAAATGTGGACAAGAAACTGAGCATAAAGAAATCATAAAGCAAAAGCCTTCTAAATATGGGAAAAGTAAAAAAGAACAGTTTAAGGCTTTTCTCGACGGTTTCTTTGGTGGTGTTGCCAGTCCTGTTGGTGCATCGTTGGACTTAATCGATCGATATGAAGTTTGTACAAGGTGCGGGCATAAAACTTTAAAAAATCAGGGTGACGAATTTCAATAGTAATTAAAAAACAGGCCACGTAATGGATAAACATATTGTCACGTTAGGCGGTGGTGGTTGGATGATGGGAGAACAACAAAGCGAATTAGATCAATATGCACTCAGGTTGACTGGGAAAAGCGATCCGAAAGTTTGCTATATTCCCACTGCCACTGGGGATGCTGAGGAAGCCATCGACCGTTTTTATCAGTCCAAACTCAGTCGCCGCTTAAGTCATTTTCCATTATTTAAAGCCAACCTAAACTGGCGAACACATCTGCAAGAGCAAGATGTAATTTATGTCGGTGGTGGTAATACACGCTCTATGTTAGCGGTATGGAAAGCGTGGGGGATAGATAGAATACTTCAAGATTGCTATGAAAGTGGCATCATATTGTGTGGTATGAGTGCGGGCGCAATATGTTGGTTCGACTACGGGATCACAGATAGCGATCCTGAGAAGTATTCCGTTATCGAGGGGCTTAGCTTTGTCCAAGGTCTTGCATCAGCGCATTATACGGGGAGTGACGAAAAAGCTGAGCTGTTTTCTCAGTTCGCCAATCATCATATAAGCATGCCTTGCTATGGGATAACTGATGATTCAGCACTACATTTCGTTAATGGTCGGTACCATAAGACGATTACCATTCAAACAGGGGTAAAGGTGACTATGAAGAATGTTGATAAGACTAATATTTAAAAATGATGTGTGCCATTTTTCCAAGGAGTTTAAGTGTTCAAAAAGAATCATGTGCATCTGCAAATTAAAAAGGGTGAAGTTAAAGCAACACATCTTGAAACGGATAGCTCGATTGTGCGGACATGTGCAGCGCTATCGCATCCAAGAACCTTAATGGGGGAGTTCTTTGCCATTGAACGCTGTTTAAAAGAGGTACTCGATGAACTATTACCTAAAAGTATTTTTTCTCTATCGCCAATAGCGATTGTTCAATTTATCGAGAAAATTGAAGGTGGGATTACTAATGTTGAGGTACGTGCTTTCCGCGAAGCGACACTAGGGGCGGGAGCGCGACACGTTTTCTTTGCTGAATCGAGCACGCCAATCAGTAAATCTCAGCTATTGAATTTCAACTTTAAGCAGATAGAGCAACCATGAGTCCCATTCGTGATTACAAAGAGGCGTGACCACAGCTGCTTGGTATGGTGAAAGAAGTGAGTGATGACGTGTGCTTGATCGAAAAGGCAAATGAGTGTGACATGCATGAACTCGTACGGTTGCAAATACGCGCATTTGCGTCTGACCGCGCGCTTTGTGGGTCGGGACCGCCTGGTTATGATAGCTATGATCATCAACGATACGCCGCAAGCTGTTACCAATATTATGTGATTAAGCAAAAAAGTCAGCGGGTGGGCGGGTTTTACTTTTTATACCAATCCGGCATCCTCCAGTTGATAAGGCTGTTTATCGCCCCAGATTATCAAGGGCGAGGGGTAGGTCAGACGGCACTCGAATTTCTTAAGGCACACATACTGCCGGGAGAGGTTATCGAACTAGAAACTCCCACGTTCAGTGTCGGCGCGCAGCGGTTTTACGAGAAACAGGGTTTTCAAAGAATCAAACGGATTCAGTATGGGGCGAGTGACGCGTATTTGTATCGATTGATCGTGACCTAACAGCTTATATAAAAGCAAACCCCACAAGAAAGTGAGTGACTATCATCGAGCGCTAATGAAGGTTGTTACGAAATGGCGGCTTTTACTTTACGTAGAAGCCGCCATTTTTATTGTGTGAACTAAAACACATTTGCCCGTCACCGATAAGACAAGATGATTGGAACCCTATTAGTATGGCGAACTGGTTAATAATTGAATAAATGGATTTATTATCAATAGTTTAAACATGGAAATTCTCCCAGAAATCGAAGTGTCGAACGCGCAGCATGAGGCTATTCAAGCCCTTAGAAACAAGGCATTTCCTGACCATCAAGTTGCCCGTTCTTACTATAAGCAGCTTCTCCACATGCGGGCATTGCAGTACCAAGGTAATCAACTGATTGGTTATATGGGGTTGGATTATAGGGCAGTGAATGTCGGTGGCGACGTATACAAAGTATTAGGGGTGAGTGATTTTTGCATCGACAGCGCTTGGCAAAGAAAAGGGATTGGCTCGGGTATGCTGGCGCAACTGGCTGACTATGCCAGAGATAAGGACGTTGATTTCATTATTCTTATCTCTGAGGTGCACGATTTTTATGTGGCTAATGGCTTTCAGCTTGTCGAGTCACATGCCTCTTGGCTACGCATCCATGAACATACAAATTATGGCGTTGCGGTTGAGTATGTTGATGAATTGTACGTTAAACCGATGAAAGATAAATCATGGCCTGCAGGGCATATGGATTGGCTGGGGTATATGTATTAATGCCTTCGGTAGACGTCGTTTATGGCGTGTAAGAGGGGTGAGTCGCCTTTGGCTGGGCGCCTGCAGCTATCTGCAGGCGCGTGATGATATCGGCAACTAAACGCCCTTGCTACTGCATTACCGCAAACGACTCGTAAGGGGCTAGTTTGTAGGTGGTGCTTAACTGTTTGACCGGATCCATATTGTAGCTTAGGCAGGTTAAGGCCTTATCGTGCCAATGCGCGGGGAGGGTGATGGTTTGTTTTTGCTCGCTAAAGTTGCTGACCACGAGAATACGGTGGGTGTCGTCGAAACGCTCGTAGGCGATCACATCAGGGTGTGATGCTTCCACAGGCGCAAACTGGCCATGTACGATCACTGGGTATTGCTTGCGGAGCTTGATCAATTGACGGTAGTGATAAAGCACCGAGCCGCTATTTTCAGTCGCCCGCGCCACATTGATGGTGGGGTAGTTAGGATTAACCGGTAACCACGGTGTTCCTTGGGTAAAGCCTGCCTGCGGTGCGTTCTCCCATTGCATCGGGGTACGGGCGTTATCGCGACTGTTTTGGTAGACCGCCTCCATCATGGTGTCTGGATCAACGCCTTCTGCCACACGCAAGTCGTAAAAATTGCGGGTTTCGATGTCTTGATAATCGTCGATAGATGGGAAGGCGACATTGGTCATCGCAATCTCTTCCCCTTGGTAGATATAGGGCGTGCCTTTCATCAAGTGCAAGGTTGTGGCGAGCATTTTTGCCGAGCGGGTTCGGTATTGGCCGTCGTGACCAAACTTGGATACGGCGCGCGGCAAATCGTGGTTGTTCCAAAATAGTGAGTTCCAACCGCTATCGGCCAGCTCTTGTTGCCATTTGAACAGTACCTGTTTGAGGGCGGCGACATCCAGCGGCACGGGCTGCCATTTATCGCCGTCTTTCCAGGTAGCGGTAATGTGTTCAAATTGGAACACCATGGAGAGTTCATTGCGTTCCGGTGCGCTATAAAGTTTGGCGATCTCCGGCGTTGCGCCCCATGTTTCGCCGACAGTGAGCAAGTCTTTGTCGCCAAATGTGGCTCGATTCATTGCCTGTAGCAGAGGGTGAAGGCGCGGCCCGTTGCCGGTAATGCCTTTGTCGATTTCCTTACCAATTAAATCAATCACATCGAGGCGGAATCCGCCAATGCCTTTGTCGATCCACCAGTTCATCATTTTATGCACAGCGTCATGGACGGCAGGGTTTTCCCAATTCAGATCGGGCTGACGTTTGGAGAACAAGTGAAAGTAATATTGCTCGGTTTTTGGCTCCCATTGCCATGCACTGCCACCAAAAATTGAGCCTTGATCATCGGGTGCGCTGCCATCGGGTTTGGCATCGCGCCAAATGTAAAAGTCGCGATAGGGACTTTTTTTGTCTTGAAGCGCAGCTTGGAACCAAGGGTGTTCGTCGGAGGTGTGATTGACGACCAAATCCATCACGATTTTGATGCCAAGCGCGCCGGCGTTATCAATCAAGCGCGTCATGTCTTCCATGGTGCCAAATTCAGGCGCGATCGCGCAGTAATCGGAAATGTCGTAGCCATTGTCATCCATCGGCGATTGGTACACCGGTGATAGCCATAACACATTGACGCCGAGCCAATGTAAGTAATCGAGTTTCTCGATAATTCCGTTCAGATCGCCAATGCCATCATCATTGGTGTCGTAAAAACTACGTGGGTAGATTTGATAAACAACGGCATCATGCCACCAAGCGTACTGCATACCGATTACCTCTTATCGACAATAAAAATCCTCAAAGCCTCAGCTTGAGATGTGGCCAACAGCCTAGCGCGCGGGCGGTGCTAAGAAAAATAGGCGTGGCGCTTATTGATATAACCGATTGGCTATAGGTAAGGTGGTAATGGACTAAAAATACGCGTTACCATTGAATGGTGTATCCTTATTAGGCTATAAAGTAAGCCATTAAATTGTGAGTGAGGGCGGTATGGATGTAGAAAAAGTCGCCGGCTACTTTATTGCGGTGGTTGAGGCGGGTGGCATTAAAGCGGCCGCGTTGCAGTTAGGGATCAGCCAACCCTCATTGACGGCACAGATCCAAAAGCTGGAGCAACGTTTCGCGTGTCCGCTGTTGGTTCGCCACCCTCGTGGCGTCAGTATGACACCCGCGGGAGAGCTTTATTATCAGCATGCCACCGCACAGCATGCCGCGCGACAACGGCTTCATGCCCAGCTTCATGCTTTGCAAGCGCGTGAAGCGGGACAAATAAAGCTTGGCACTGGGGAGGCGTGGTGGCCTTTGTTTGTTAAACCGGCAGTGCTTGATTATCAAGCTGAGCGCCAGTGTGCGGTCCACATCGAATTTGGTAATCGCTTGGCACTGATGGCATCGCTGCTCAGTGGCGATGTGGATGTGTTTATCGGTCATGAAATTGACGATCTGGTTGCGAGCCAGCAAGTGCGCTTTATGCCCTTGTTTCAGGACGCGGAAAGCTACTATGTGGCTGATAACCATCCGCTACTCGCAGACACATCGGCCTGCATCGATCCTCAGCGTTTAAATGATTGGCCGTTGATGCGTGTCACGCCTGATCACGCCCGGCATGCGCATTTGCTTGCCAACCCGATTACGCCTGTCACCTGTGCGCACACTGTGGTGTTTGATGTCGATGCGCTGAGCGCCAGTATCGATCTGTTGCACGACACGCAAGCAGTGATGCCCTATACCAGCAAAGCCGACACATATCTTGCCAGTCAGGGTGTGAGCGTGCTGACAACCCAGCCCAACAAAACAGGTAACGTCGGTTTATATACCCTGCGTAATGCGCGGCATGAGAAAGTCGAGGCACTGATCCAACAGCTGTGTGACGCTGCTCAGCAGATGGGCACTCGACCATGTCATACCAGTTAGGGTAAAGCTTATTGAGTAAGAAAGTGCTAGACTAGACCGCCTTTGTAGCACACTGGCTGGGAATACTGAGTTCTCAATGTAGGGATGAACAAGGAACAGCCGCCAGATTCAGTGGTTACAACGATGGCATCAATAGGTAGCGCCAATTACCAATTTGGCCATAGCGCTGCTAATTTGTGGCGCAAATCACATGCAGTACCTTTATTATCAAAGGAAAGATGATGGTAATTCCAGAAAACAGCAGCATTGTTATTTTTGGTGCATCTGGCGATCTGACCTTCCGTAAGCTGATCCCAGCCCTGTATCATTTGTATGCGAACAAACAGCTGCCTGCGTCTTTCGCAATTCTAGGCGCAAGCCGCACCTTCTACAGTGACGAGTCATTTCGCGACAAGTTGCGTCACTCTATGCAGGAGCTAGAGAAGACCGATCCTGCTACACTCGACGCCTTTATGGCGCATGTGCACTATCAGTCATTTAATATCTCAGATACTCACGAATACCACCACCTAACAGAGCGGTTAGATGAGTTGGCCGATCAGTATGGCTTCACCCAGCGGAACACGCTGTTTTATCTTGCCACGCCACCAAAGCTTTACAATTCGATTCCTGCCAGCTTGGCTGAACATGGCCTCAATGACGAGAGCACCGGATGGAAGCGCTTGGTGGTCGAAAAGCCATTTGGTTATGACTTAGCTTCCGCGCGCCAGCTCGACAAAGACATTCACGCCCACTTTGCCGAACATCAGATTTACCGCATTGATCATTACCTAGGCAAAGAAACAGTACAAAACCTGCTGGTTTTCCGTTTCTCCAACGCGATGTTTGAACCGCTTTGGAACCGTAACTTTATCGATTATGTAGAGATCACCGGTGCGGAGCATCTGGGTGTAGAAGGCCGCGGTGGCTACTACGACCAATCAGGTGCGGTGCGCGATATGTTCCAAAACCACTTGCTGCAAGTGCTTGCGCTTGTGGCGATGGAGCCGCCGGCACAAATCAATGCAGACGCCATGCGTGATGAGGTGTTTAAAGCACTGCAATCACTCGAACCACTATCTGATGATGATCTGACTAACAACTTGGTGCTCGGTCAGTATACGGAATCATTAGTGGGTGGGAATGCGTTACCGGGTTATCGCAATGAGCCGGGGGTTGCGGAAGACTCGCGCACTGAGACTTATGTTGGCCTGAAGATGTTTATCAACAACTGGCGTTGGAATGGGGTGCCTTTTTATGTGCGCACCGGTAAACGCTTGCCAACCCGCGTGACCGAAGTGGTGATCCACTTTAAACAGACTCCGCACCCTGTGTTCGGCAAAAATGCCCCTGAGAACCGTTTGGTGATCCGTATTCAGCCCGACGAAGGCATTCAAATGAGCTTTGGCCTTAAAGAGCCGGGCGCCGGCTTTAATGCGAAAGCCGTGAACATGGACTTCCATTACGCATCACTGGAAGAAACCCAGATGCTGACCGCGTACGAGCGCTTGTTACTGGATGCCCTTAAAGGCGATGCCACCTTGTTTGCGCGCAGTGATGCAGTCGAAGCTTGTTGGCAGTTTGTTGAGCCTATTCTGCAGTACAAAGAAAATGACAAAGCCTTGTTTGGCTATGCCTGTGGAACATGGGGACCGAAAGAAGCGGATCAGTTGCTTGAGCGTGATGGCCATGCTTGGCGCTTTCCCTGCAAAAACCTGACTGACACGGAATACTGCGAATTATGATAAATGCCCGAGTTTTTGATGATGCCGACGCGGTGGTCAATCATTTAGCGGATACGATGCAAGCACTCAGTGAGCAAGATCGTGCCATACACATTTCGCTTTCTGGCGGCAGCACACCCAAAATGCTGTTTAAGCGTTTAGCCAGTGACGACTATGCCACGGCGATTCAGTGGCAAAACCTGCATTTTTGGTGGGGTGATGAGCGCTGTGTAGCACCGGATGACGCTGAGAGTAACTTTGGTGAGGCCAATAAGCTGCTGTTTAGCCACATTCGCATTCCGGAAGAGAACATTCACCGTATTCGTGGTGAAGACGACCCGGACGTGGAAGCGGCGCGCTTTAGTGCGGAAATGCAAGCCTTGATCCCAAGCGAAAACGGCACACCTGTGTTTGATTGGATCTTGCTGGGCGTCGGTGGCGATGGGCATACGGCCTCGCTGTTCCCGCACGATCCTCAGTATGACAATACCGCGCTCGCGCTGGTGGCCTCGCATCCTGAATCGGGGCAAAAGCGTGTATCAAAAACCGCCCGTGTTCTGCGCGCGGCGAAGAAAATCAGTTATCTGGTGTTGGGTGAAGGCAAACAAGCGATCGTGCATGAGATCGCCACACACGAGCCTACCCAACTGCCATACCCTGCCGCCAATATCCGCAGTGCCAAAGGCACTACGGAATGGGTACTCGATGCCGCGGCAGCAAAAAAATTACCAGAACAGAATTAATGGAGAGCACGATGAAAGGTGATATCGGCGTAATTGGTTTGGCAGTCATGGGCCAAAACCTGATCCTTAACATGAACGACAACGGCTTTAAGGTGGTGGCGCATAACCGTACCGCGGCCAAAGTGGATGAGTTTCTGGAAGGCCCAGCGAAGGGCACCAACATTGTTGGCGCTTACTCGTTAGAAGAGCTGGTTGAGAAGCTCGAAAAACCGCGCAAAGTGATGCTGATGGTTCGCGCAGGCGCCGTCGTGGATACCTTTATCGACAAACTGACGCCTCTGCTTGACGAAGGCGACATTATTATCGATGGCGGTAATACCAACTACCCAGATACCAACCGTCGCGTGGCAGCACTGCGTGAAAAAGGCATTCACTTTATCGGTGCCGGTGTGTCTGGCGGTGAAGAGGGGGCCCGCTTTGGACCGTCTATCATGCCGGGTGGATCTGAAGAAGCGTGGCCAGCTGTTAAACCTATCTTCCAAGGTATCGCCGCGAAAACCGACGCCGGCGAACCATGCTGTGATTGGGTTGGACGTGATGGTGCCGGTCACTTTGTGAAAATGGTGCACAACGGTATCGAGTATGGCGACATGCAGCTGATCACCGAAGCGTACCAGTTCATGAAAGACGGCCTTGGCATGAGCCATGACGAGATGCAGCAGGTGTTTGCCGACTGGAACAAAACCGAGCTAGATAGCTACTTAATTGAAATCACCRCAGACATTTTGGGCTATAAAGACCAAGACGGTGAGCCATTGGTTGAGAAAATTCTCGACACCGCGGGCCAAAAAGGCACCGGCAAATGGACCGGCATCAACGCGCTGGATCTTGGCATTCCGCTGACTCTGATTTCTGAGTCGGTCTTCTCACGTTGCCTGTCGGCACTTAAAGATCAGCGTGTCGCGGCAGAGAAGCTGTTTGAAAAACACATCCAGCCGGTTGAAGGCGATAAAGCCGAGTGGGTTGATGCGCTGCGTCAAGCGCTGCTGGCGTCAAAAATTATCTCTTACGCGCAAGGCTTTATGCTGATGCGTGAAGCGTCTAATGAGAATGGTTGGGATCTGAACTACGGTAACGTCGCACTGATGTGGCGCGGTGGCTGTATTATCCGCTCGGCCTTCTTGGGTAATATCCGCGATGCGTTTGATAAAGATCCTAACTTGGCCTTCTTGGGCTCAGATGCGTACTTTAAAGGGATTTTGGATAACTGCTTGGCGGCATGGCGTAAAGTGGCGGCGAAATCGATGGAAACCGGTATCCCAATGCCATGTACTACATCGGCGCTGACCTTCTTGGATGGCTACACCACGGCACGTCTACCTGCGAACCTGCTGCAAGCMCAGCGTGACTACTTYGGTGCMCACACCTATGAGCGYCTTGAYCAGCCKCGYGGTGAGTTCTTCCACACCAACTGGACAGGCACCGGCGGTAACACCGCCTCTACTACGTACGACGTGTAACGTACGGCGTGTAACGTAGCAGACTAAGTCACTGTCCATAGCTATAAATAGAAAAGGGATGCGCCAGCATCCCTTTTTGTTGGCATAAGCAAAAAACTCACTTAGCATAGGCAAAAAAGGAGACCCCATGCCGCGTCCTAAAATGCCCCGCCGTATTTGCGGGAAACCGCATACCAACTGTTTTAAACCCAACGCCATTCCACTCAGTGAGCTAGAGACGGTGACCATAGGTTTGGATGAGTTCGAAGCCATGCGCCTTGTTGATCATCAAGGGATGCAGCAACTGCAAGCGGCGGAAGTCATGGGCGTATCTCGTCAAACGTTAGCCAACCTAGTTAAACGCGCCCGCGCCAAAACCACCGCCTGCCTCGTAGAAGGCAAAGCACTGGTGTTTGAGTCAGAAGAGTAATTCGACATGAGCCGTCGTTACGTCAGTACTATTAAGCCCAATCTTCAAGTTTCAGTCCTTCAACACGCTGAAACTCCCTCGTATTGTTTGTGACTAGCACACAACCAGTCGCAATGGCGTGACCGGCAATCGCGGTGTCGTTTCCGCCAATAGGGGTGCCTTTATTCATTAGGTTGCGCTTAACTGCAGTTGTCGCGTCAACGGCGGCTTTATCCCAAGGTAAAATCTCATCGATTCGCTGAAGAAAAGCATCAACAAGCACGGCATGTTTTGGTGATGCTTTTTTTCCTAACAACCCATATTGCATTTCTTGATAGGTAATGGCTGAGATAACAATGCGATGTTGATTGCCGACAACAGTGTGAAGCTTTTTCAACACCGCTCTGGGTTGCTCTCTCATAATGAATGAACAAATACATGTATCAAGCATATAGTTGATTTTGTTAGTCAAAGTTGAACCGTCCCTCGTCTTTGATCAGCTCCTCGCGATGGGTCATGAAATCACTATCAGCCTTTTCGAGCTCGCCAAATGAGAGCCAACTTGGGCGAGCTGGGCGTAAGGTGATGACATCCCCCTCTTTATGAATTTCAAGCTCATTAACGCCGTCAAACTCAAAATCCTTTGGCAAGCGTACCGCTTGATTCTTGCCATTTTTGAAAATGGATATTGTTCTCATAAGGTCCTCGCCATGTATTTGTTCAATCTTTATTCAGTATAATTTTAGTGTGGCATATGTCAAACATATGCATGACTGTAATGAAAATCGAACTGAAAGGGCCAGACCTTACACCTCTCACAAGTCGTGCATTTGTAATGGCAAACTTGATGCTTCAACACATTATTTTTGACCTCTTCTAACTTTGTTTATTGCATATGCTATAAATGAAGTGTATTTTTAGCATATGCCATTTATATAAAGAGAGAACGGAAGATGACAATTGCTATTGCGATGAATCAAGACCGCCCTGAGGGACATTTTATGAAAGCAGAACATTTCGCGCTGTTTGACGACGATGGCCAAGCACTTGCTCAATTCGCCAACCCACGTGTAACGGAAGGTTGTGGTGCCAAAAACGCCTTGATAGCGATGCTGAAAGCCAACCAAGTAACGCGCGTGGTGACCCGTCATATTGGTGAGCATGCGTTAGCGGGATTACTTGATGCAGGCTTACATGTGTATCAGCTCACTAATGGTCGCTTAAATCCCACTCAGTGGCTGTCGCCTGCGTACTGGCAACCGCTTACGGATGCCAGTCAAGGACGACCGGCGTTGCAGCGAATGAAGCAGCAACCACAACAACGGCAAGCAGCGTGTCATTCAGGACGTGGGCGAGGGTGTGGCGCGCAAGACAGTGGTATAGGTGGTCAACATCGGGGGTGTGGACATGGACAAGGTCAACGAGGTCGAAACAGTGGCCACGGTTGCGGTTGCCATGACTGAATTACGTGTGATGCCGCCACGCTCGCATCATCAGTGTGTGGCTTGCAGTGACAACGGGCTGTTTAATCTTAAATTTTATCAAGACGATAACAACGCCGTGACCGCTAACGTATGGTTAGAAAGCACTTGGCAAGGGTATCAAGATCAGCTGCACGGTGGGGTCATTGCCACGCTTTTGGATGCGGCGTTGACCCATTGTACCTTCTTGTTTGCCCCGCAAAGTGTGACAGCGTCACTTAATATTCGCTATCACCATCCAGTGCCCATTGCGGTTGAGGCTGAGATACGTGCTTGGTGTGTAAAAGCGAAACACGGAATGAGTCAGTTGGAGGCAACGCTGACCGTTGCAGACACTGTGTGTGCCAGCGCAACRGCAAGCTTTATGCGAATGCGTGCGTCAAAAACTAGCTGACGGCGCGGCGCAGGCGATCATGCACCGCAAGCCACGCTTCGCCATGAGGGGGCTGGGCGAGCCAGATTTCATCGACGCCCAGTTGGTCGGCTTGGGCGAGTTGGTGATATAACGCTTGCCCATAGCGTGCGGCGTCATCCGGCATGGCAATACAGACCAGATCATCCCGTGTCGGTGCTTCGCCAAAGTGAAGCAAGGCCGCGCGTTTTTCAGGCTGGGGCGCAGGGAGATCAGACAAGTCCGCAGCCACCATCTGCAACCGTGTGTTGGGTTGGTAATGGCTTCCCACATTGCCGGGCACCACGGTGTCGTGCTGCTCGGGGGCGTCGACCGTTTCACCCAGCACGGCGCTTAGTTCGCTGGCGGTGATTGGACCGGCGCGAAGTACGCGGAATGGACGCTTGGTAAGATCGACAATGGTTGACTCCAGCCCATGTTGGCAAGGGCCGCCATCAATCACTGCGGCTATTTTTCCGCCTAAACCATGCATCACCTGCTCTGCCGTGGTGGGGCTGAGCTTTTTATACGGGTTCGCAGACGGGGCGGCAACGGCAAGTTGGTGAGTGGTAAGCAGGTCCAATAACACAGGTTGCGCGGGCACGCGAAGCCCAATGGTATCTAATCCACCCGTGACTACCGGTGAAACATGCTCGGCTCGTGGCAGCAGCAGCGTCATCGGCCCTGGCCAGAAGGCATTCGCCAGCTTATATGCTTCATCCGGGATCAGCGTTGCCCACTCGGTGATCGACGTGACGTCACCGAGATGAACAATCAAAGGATGATTGGCGGGTCGCCCTTTGGCGGTAAAAATGCCCGCGACGGCGTCTGGATTGCTGGCATCCGCTGCCAGACCGTACACGGTTTCTGTGGGCACCGCGACTTGTTCGCCGGCTTTCAGCAGCTCGGCGGCTTGTGTTAGGTCCGTTGAACACTGCGCTGAGAGAAGTTGCGTTTTCAACGACATGCTCCGTTTTATGTTGCTACGTTCAGTTGATACCACTGACCCGAGCGATCGCGTTGCCATACTGCACCTTGCGCATCAATTTGCATCAAGTACAGCCAGCCGTGATTCGCCAGCGCGGCTATATCGTTATGGCGTGCAAGTATACTATCAATTGCCTCCCGAGGGGCAGCGATAAATACGCTTAATCGCACTGGCTGGTGGCGATATCGACGGCCATCGTGCACGGATTGATGCGATAAGCCGATTCGTAAGTCGCCACCATTCCCTTCAAACACCCCAATGTGGCCACCCACGATGTTGTGTAGCAGTTTGTTTCCGCTGCCGAATTTTTCCGGTGCGGTGACAGAAGCAAAGTACTGCAGATTGATCCAATTGCTGACCACCATGGGTGCGGTGAGGATCGCCGCAAGCTGGCTAAAGTCACGGTCTTTGTGCATGTCGTAGTCGTGTAAAAAGCTGCGACCTTGCAAATTAATCTGTCGAGACAGAGTGCGCGGGCCCACGATGAACGCGGCGTTGTCACACAGTCCCCACTCAGGACGCATTTGTGCCCAGTCTTTGGCCCGTGAGGCAAAGAAGCGTTTGAGTTTGGATGCCTGGGTAGGCGCTTGAGCAAATTGGTTGGCGCGAGCTGAACGTGCTTGCTCGCTCGCGTCGGCCAGCCAAGTTTGCCACGCGGCATGCTCGGGAGCGTGGAAGACATCCAGCGCGTCGGTGGTGGTGTTGTGCATGGCGGCATAAAAACGGGTGCTGGCGGGAATGGTTACGCCTTGTTGTGCCATCGCATCGCGCACGTCGGCATCATTCAGCAATTGTGCGAGCACACGGACATTCACCTCGCCGGTTTGTCCGCCGCAAGCACCACAGTCAAGCCCTGCTGCATGAGGGTTGTTACAGGTTTCACTGCCATGACCCACCAACAAGACGGCATCGGCCAGTTGGTCAGCAATGCCCATTGCCCGCAAGATACCAGCGCCTAGCTCCGCCTTTTCTGCTGCGCTTAATGGTGTATTGTCACGGGTGAGCGCCCAATCACTGTCAGTATGGCTGAGTCGATTTAGCGGGTTTTCGGTGCCAGAAATGCGTAATGCGCGTTTTAATAGGCTCACTAGCTTTAACATGCCACCGGCTTCGACCATGCCTAAATTGGCGGCGGGCGCATCGAGGCTACGCTGCCAGCCGAGCTTGGTCATTCGTAACCAGCGTTCGGGAGTTGCATGGGTTTGTGAGGCGGTGACCGCTGGCGCCAGTAAGCCGGGCAGTTGTGGGCGGTGAATATGGCTATCGGTGGGCTGATAAGCGATCGGCAAGCCAAAAAAGCCGGCAAAGCCAAGAGTTTGAACCCGATCGGATTGTGCTTCTAACGCGCGACGCATCGGCTCAGAGCGCACATCGATACAAAACACAGCTTGCAACGTGGGCGAGGTGGCGAGGGTGTCGACACTGGCCTGCGCGGACAAGGCGTGTGCCCAAGGGCGCTGCTGACTGATTTCCAGCGCTTGTTGCCAAATCCACAGTGGCGCGAGCTGTTGTTGTGCTTGGTGATACCAATGGCGCACATTCACCGCTTGATGGTGCATGGACTGACGAATGCTTGCCCACGCTGTTTCACGGTGTTTGGCAAGCCAGCGTGCCAGCACTGTGTCCCACGCGAGTAAAATCGCGAACAGGCCCATGCCATGATCTTGCTGTTCACTGTCACTGAGCTGTTGCTGCCAATCTAACCAAGCTTGCCAGCTTGCCCAGCCCGATAAGCCATGCATCAGCGCGTGGCAATAGGCCAAGTTACCGTCTTGGTCGTGAAGGATCGGTTGCCAAAAGGCGGCCGCTTCAGCGATCAGGGCATCCATTTGGGTGGGCAGAGCGGCGAAATCGGCGAGCAAATCCACGCCAGTGAGGGTTTTAATGCCTTTATCTTGGCTCACTACATCCAACCAGCATTGATAAAGGTGCTCACCGCCTTGGCCTTGGGCATCAAAACGCTGTGGGTATTGGTGATAGAGCGCGAGAAACTGGCTCACTTGTTGCTGGATTTCTTGCTGCCACGATAAGCCTTCTTGTGCTTCTCGAGTGCGGTCACACAACTCAGCCAATGGTTTCCAACGCGGGAGGTCACGGCTATGGCTACGCAGCGCACGCAGACAATCACTGACCGTCAATGTGCTGTCAGAGGTTGAAATGGCCTTGGCAAGATGTGCCTCACTAATGGGCGATTGCCAATGCGACAGATAGTACGCCGACGACATCAACGGACAGTGGCCGCTTAACACCGCTTGCTCAGCAAAGACTTGCTCAATGGGGGTAAAGCGTTGCGGCCACCATGGGTTCACTGCAATCATTTGATYCAACGGCCAGCTTGGCGCAATCGCTGCGACTGCTTGCTGGGTGGCATCGCGAAAATCGCTCACATCGAGGGACTCAGGGTGTGCAGATACGTTGGGCGTTTTCGCAATCATTAACGCGTCTCCTTATGCGGTTGCCATTGGGTCGTTTGTAGTTGGATTAAAGAAGCACTCGGCCACCATCTGAGAGTCAAGCGCGTCGCCCATTCATCAAGGTAAGCCCCGGCGTTCAGCCAAATAAACAGGCGGTTGACCCACGCTTTGTGAGGCCAGTACTGGACCGCCAGTGACAGAGCAAACAGCGCGACAAACAGCACCAGCGCTAAGACATCGGCAAATAAATAGGTGGTATTTCCGCCCGCGACAAACACAATCAAGCTATGTTTAATGGCGGCGTAGAGCCCGAGCAGGCCAAGCGCAAACACGCTACTGAGCAGCACGCGTGTCGGGCGAGCAGCGCCTGGGCGGGTAAAGGCCGGTAATAGCAGCATGGTCATCGCCATCCACAGCAACCAACCGGCGGCCAAGCTCGTTAAAATACCAACGCTTAGATGCACGGCGACAATCAAACCGGCGGCGGTGGCCATCGCAGCAAGCCAATGGCAGCGACGCGGGACTGAGGCGTCAGCCAGTTGGATTGCGAGCCAATGATTCACGCCATTGCCGCTGTTGAGGAAAGAGAACGCCTTGTAGAAAGAGTGCGCCAGCAAGTGAAGCAATGCCAACTCGTAAAGACCTAGGGCGATTTCGACTAACATCAGACCCATTTGTGCGACGGTCGACCACGCCAGTTTTACCTTGATACTCACGCGTGTCAGGCTCACCAGCCCAGCTACCAGCGTACTGACGCCTGCGATAACCAGCAGGGCAAGGCTGGCACTGGGGCTTGCCGCGAGCACTGGCGCGAATAGCATCAATAAGATCCCGCCAAGATTCACAATACCGGCGTGCAATAAGGCAGAGACCGGCGTTGGCGCTTCCACCACTTGAATCAACCAGCCGTGCAAGGGCAGTTGAGCGCACTTGATAATCGCCACGCCCACCAACATAAAGGCGGCGATGCTTACAGTCAGCGTGTGAGGCTGCTGGCTGACTTGAAACATCAATTGGTCAATCTGTGCGGTTTGGTAGTGGAAAAACAACAGTAAAAATGCGCCACCGAGTAGCAATTCGCTAAAGCGGGCGAGCAGCATTTTTTTGTGTGCCGCGAGTTGGGCGCGAGGCCGATGCGGATAGAAAAGAATTAACCGACCCAATGAGAGGCTAACTGCCACCCAAGCGAACCAAAACAGCAACAGGTGATTACTGACTAAAACCAACAAGACTGCTGACAAGGTGAGCAGTAAGGATGAAAGAAAACGGTGTTTGTCGGCTTCGCCCGCAAACGCAGTGGCACTGTATCGCCATATAACACCGCCAAGAAGAGCAACCAGTGCGAGCAGCACCAGTTTGAGCGGAGTGACGAGAAATAGGGATAACATGACTTACCTCACAGCAATAGTTATGCGATACATTGTGAAAACTTACTACAGTTAAGTAAAATACATAATAAATCACTTTTCATTCTGTTTTAGAGAACGATGAGCCGACTCAACTACCATCATTTGTATTATTTCTGGCAGGTAGCGCGCCACGGCAACCTGACCCAGACCGCCCGTCAGCTGCATATTTCGCAGTCGGCGCTGTCGTCGCAAATCAAACAGCTTGAACAGGCGATGCAGGTGCAATTGTTTGAGCGGCAAGGTCGTACATTGACGTTGACCGAAAGTGGCTATCAAGCGATGAACTATGCCGAAGAGATATTCCGACAGGGGGAAGAGTTAGAGCAGTTGCTATCCAGCGGCGGGGCGCTGTCCAGTGCCACGATTCGCATTGGCACCTTATCGACCATGTCGCGGAACTTTATCGAGCAGTTTATTCAGCCACTGGTCAATCAACGGGAGTGCCGTTATGTGTTGCAGTCGATGGATCAAACCGGCTTGCTTCATGCGCTGTCTGATCACCAGTTGGATTTGGCGCTAACCAATATCGCGGTGCGGGGGACCAATAAACAAATTTGGCAGTACCAACAACTGGCACGCCAGCCGGTGGCCGTGATTGGTTGGCCGGGTAAAGCGTTATCGCCCACTTTAGATGCCAGCTACCAGCACCAAGCGTGGGTGTTGCCTTATGGCGATAACCCGATTCGCTCGGGGTTTGATGCCATCTCGGCGCAGTATCAACTCAAGCCTTACATCATGGCAGAAGCCAATGATATGGCGATGCTGCGCCTATTAACCCGCGACAATGATGCGTTGGCGGTGATGCCTGAAGTGGTGGTTCGTGATGAACTAGATAGCGGTATGCTCACCCGCTACGCCTTACTGCCGAGTGTGTATGAGCCGTTCTATGCGGTATCGATTAAACGTCAGTGGGTACATCCGAAATTGAATTCGCTTTTAGATGCGTTCAGTGCGTCGCCGCTCGCGCATGGCGACGACCTTCGCGACGGCAACGGTCAGAGCAATACCTAACTTCGTCCCAACAGCGCGCCCACTTTTTACGCCACGTAAAGGGGCGTTCGCACATCAAACATATCTTGCTGGGGAGGTGTGGCTTTTTATGCGCCATCTGGGTTGCCTCCAGGGGATTGAGTGGCAGGTAAACGTGATTTTTTAGTGCGCTTTTCTGCGTGCCCCGGGCTTTTTCGTCGTTCAGGACTATTTGTTTGCTCAGGGCTGTTTGTTGGCTCAGGGCTGCTTGGACGCACATGGGTGGCGAGGATCCGTGCTTTTTCGATACGAACCGCGTCTTGTTGACGAAACGACCATAAAATATCACGCGCACGTTTGCCGGTTTGTTCGATATCGACAATAGGTCTCGGGTAGTCTTCACCAAGCACCACCCCGTACATCATCGCTTCCATGTCAGTCATTTGCCACGGGGTGTGGATCAAACTGTCTGGCAGAGGGGCAAGTTCTGGCAGCCATTCACGAATAAATGCCCCTTCCGGATCTTGCTCTTGCGATTGTTTCACTGGGTTATAAATGCGCAAGGTATTGGCGCCCGTTACGCCAGCCTGCATTTGAAATTGGGGGTAATGAATACCGGGCTCAAAGTCGAGAAATAACTGCGCCAAATGATGGACACCACGCCGCCAATCAATCAGTAGATGGTGGGTTAAAAAGCTGACCAGCATCGCCCGCATACGAAAGTTGATATAGCCGGTGGCGTGCAGGCAACGCATACAGGCATCGACGAGCGGATAACCAGTATGACCTTGTTGCCATGCGATCAGATGCGCATCGCTCTGCGGACCGTTCGCGTACTCAAAATGTAAGTAGCCGCGATTAACGGGGCGATGCTCCATGTGGTGCTCGCTTTCAAATTTCTGCATAAAATGACAGTGCCAATGCAAACGCGACACCATAGCGACCAGCGCACGCCGCCAACCCTTTTTTTCCCAATGGAGGAGGGTGATTTGATACATCTCGCGCAAGCTGATGTTACCCCATGCAAGATAGGGTGACAGTCGCGTACAGCTTTTGCGGCTGGCGAGTGGTTTAGAGATGTGGCGTTGATAGCTTTGCCCGCGCTCGCGGAAAAAAGACTGTAAGGTTTTATACGCCCAACTCGGGCCGCCGGGCTGAAAGCGTGGCGCGGGAGAATCCCACTTGTGGTGATCGAGCGTGGGTAGCGTGAGTGATGTGTCTAGCCAGCGCGCTTGTTGCCAATCGGGATCGGCAAGAGGGGCACGCATCACTTTTTGCCATTCTGCGTCCCAATCAACCCGATTTTTCGCGCCGCGGATCACCGCCCCAGTGGGAAATTCATGCCAAGGGATCTGATGGGTCTCCAGCCAGTTCGCCACCGCTTTATCTCGAGAAAATGTCGCGTCGACGCCAATTTCTTGATGGCTGTGGACCGCGCCAATTGCCTGCTGCTGGTGGATGGTGTCGAAAACGGCGAGTGCTTCACCTTGGCAAATGGTGACCTGCCCGCCAAGCGGCGCCAGCTGCTGATTAAGATCGCACAGCGACTGCCAGACAAATCGCCAATGGCGCTCGCTATGGTGCGGATCGTTAAGCAGCAATGGCTCAAACAGGTACAAGATCACCAAGGGACGCCCCGCGGCAATGGCAGCTTGTAAAGGGGCATGATCCCGCAGGCGTAAATCGCGTTTTAGCCACACAAGGCTGATGGGCGCGGACATAGGGCTCTCGACAGTAGTAACAACAATCTTTTATTCACCTTTAGCGATACGAGGCTGAATGACGCTTGGATCCCTAATAGTGACTTGGTTGAGGTCTAATTTCTCTCATTAACAAGCGCTAAGCGCACAAAGCGAAATAAAAATGGTTTGCATTTGCTTTTTAAGCATCGGAAAATTACCAACTGTAGAATTAACTGACAGGCGCATCCCGCGCTTGTACTTAAGCAGTAGGATCGGGATATGTTAGAGGCAAAGGACGTTGCGTTTGCCGTCAACGGAAACGTGTTGCTTGATAAGGTGAGCTTGTCGTTTACGCCAGGAAAAATCTGTGCGTTGGTCGGCCACAATGGGTCGGGCAAGTCGACGTTGATAAAGCTGTTAGCGCAGCAACAGGCAACCAGCAGCGGACAGATCGCATTAGACCAAAAGCCCTTATCAAAATGGTCAGAAAAAGCGTTTGCGCGCGAGGTGGCGTATTTGCCACAGCATTTACCGGCAACCGATAACTTAACTGGGTATGAGTTGGTCAGTTTTGGTCGCTATCCTTGGCATGGCTTGCTGGGGCGGTTGACCAAAGCCGATCACCAAGCGATCAACGAGGCAATGGCGCTCACTGGTACCCAAGATTATGCCGAGCGCTTGGTCGATACCTTATCGGGCGGCGAGCGCCAACGGCTGTGGATTGCGATGCTGCTGGCACAGCAAACGCGTTACTTACTGCTCGATGAGCCGCTATCTGCACTGGATGTGGCCCACCAAGTAGAAGTGATGACCTTGGTGCGTAAACTCAGCCGAGAGCTGGATAAATCCATCATTATCGTGGTGCACGACATTAATATGGCGGCGCGTTTTTGTGATGAGATTGTCGCGCTGCACAGCGGGCAAGTCCTGACTCAAGGCGCGGTTAGCGATGTGTTTCAAGAGTCGGCCCTCAAATCGATTTATGGCATTGAGATGCCGATTGCCGACCATACCGCCGGTTATGCGGTTGCTATGCCGGGGGAGTTATCGCCGGTATGATCAAGTCCTCTTTTTTGACGCTTGTGGTCTGGCTGACCGCGGCCATGATGTCAGCGAGCGTCAGCGCGTCGCCTCGTATTCTCTCGCTGGATTGGACTCAAACTGAAACCTTGTTGGCCTTGGGAGTGACGCCCGTCGCGGTCGCGCAAAAGGCGGATTACAATTCGCCTAAGCTGGTCATCGCTCAAAACCGTGACGCGGCAAATTGCGCGCGAAGCTAACCGTCCTGAGGCCGGTGAAACCCTGATTACCAATGCGAAACAGCAACTGGCGAGCTTGCGCGATACTATTCCCGGTGAACAGCCCCCGCTGCTGATGATCCAGTTCCTAGACCCTAACCATGTCCGAGTGTTTGGGACCAACAGCTTGTATCACGCTGCTATCAGTGAATTGGGGCTTAGTAACGCGTGGCAAAACACCACCAACAGTTGGGGGTTTAGCATGGTTTCCACCCGCGAGCTGCTAGACCTTGATGCGCAGCTGGTGATTGTGCGCCCACTTCCCGCGGGGGTGGAGCAAACTCTTCAGACCAATATGTTTTGGCAATATTTGGTTAAACGCACGGGGCATACGCCATTGATGATTGATCCGGTATGGAGCTTTGGGGCGATTCCATCAGCGTTACGTTTTGCCCGCCTTGTGACCGCGGCATTGACCGAGCAAGGAGGGCAGGCATGAAACTGAACCTGTTATGGGTGCCCTTGGCATTACTGGCGGCACTGTTAAGCCTCGCCTCCACTCAGTTGGGGCAGTGGGATGTGAATGCATCCATGCTCTGGCAGTCGCTGTGGTCGCTGGATGACAGCGCGTCGATTGGCGTCGTGATGCATTTAACCTGGTGGCCGCGCTTGGTCACCGCATTGCTGGCGGGGGCGTGTTTGGGGCTGGCCGGTACCTTGATGCAACAAGTGCTGCGCAACCCCTTGGCCTCGCCCTCGACGCTGGGGGTGGCGAATGGCGCCAGCTTGGCGCTGATGCTTGCGACGCTTTATGCCCCTTGGCTACTGACTTGGTCGAGCGCGATGGTGGCGATGTCTGGCGGGGTGCTGACCATGCTGGTGGTCTTTGCGTTAGCATGGCGACGCGGCCTATCGCCCACCGTAGTGGTGATAGCGGGGCTGATTTTAAACCTTTACTGCGGTGCGCTCAGTACCGTGCTGCTGTTGATGAATCAAGAAGCGCTACACGGCATGATGGTGTGGGGCGCGGGCTCGATGGTGCAAACCGACTGGCACAGTGTGCAAGCCTTATTGCCACGTATTGGGCTGGCGGTCGTGTTGATCCTTGCCTTGTTAAAGCCGCTCAACGTCTTGAGTCTGTCTGATGAAGGGGCAAAAAGCTTGGGCGTATCACTGGCGAAAATCCGTGTGATTGCGCTGGGGCTATCGGTGCTTCTGACTGCGTGGGTGGTCAGCTTGATTGGCGTGATTGGCTTTGTCGGTCTCGCGGCGCCCGCGATTGCGCGTTTATGTGGCGCACGTAAGCTTATCACCCGATTGAGCCTAGCGATGATTTTAGGCGCCTTGATGTTGGCAGCCACTGATCTGGCTGTCCAACTGTTACCTAGCCGTCGGGCCATGATGGTCCCCACGGGGGCGGCGACGGCAGCGTTGGGGGCGCCTCTTCTTTTGTGGTTGTTACCACGGGTGTCACTGGGGAATCGTCAACGCCAACAAATGCATGCCGGTACGTCCGCACCACGTCAGGATTGGCCACTAGGCCGAACGCTGATGTTACTGGTGTTGGGTGTGGTGATTTTTGCCACCGTATCGCGTCAAAGTGAGGGCTGGCAGTGGCTGGCGCTCAGCGGCGATTGGTCTTTGTTGGAGTGGCGCTTGCCACGGTTGCTGGCCGCGGCATTGGCGGGGGGTGTGCTTGCTGTTGCCGGTGCCGTGCTTCAGCGTTTAAGTGCTAACCCGATGGCGAGCCCTGAAGTGATGGGGATCAGTGCCGGTACGGCGCTGGGACTGATTGTCACTATTTTTGCTGGCATGGGCGCATCTATGCTGAGCTTATATGTCGGTGGTCTAATCAGTGCGGGGGCAACCTTGGCGTTGATTGTGCTGCTTAATCGCAAAACTGGCTTTCAGCCAGAAAAGGTGTTGCTCACTGGCGTCGCGATAGCCGCACTGATGCAAGCGGTACAAAGCTTCTTGATGGCGGGTGGCGATCCTCGCGCATATCAAGTGCTCGCGTGGATTTCAGGTTCAACCTACTATGTGACTGACAGTACGGTGACCACACTGGCCTTGGTTGCCGCCGTGCTGGTGGCGTTAGGATTGATGTGCCAGCGTTGGCTCGATATTTTGCCGCTCGGTGGCGAAACGGCTCAATCTTTGGGGATTAAGGTAGGGCGTGCCCGCATGCTGTTGCTGGCCCTCGTTGCGGTGATGACCGTCAGTGCTACCTTGGTGGTGGGGCCGCTTAGTTTTGTCGGGCTGATGGCCCCGCACATTGCGCGTAGCTGGGGGGCGAAAAATGCCCGGGCGCATATGGTCACCGCCGGTTTGATTGGCATGGGATTGATGCTGTTTGCCGATTGGCTCGGACGACAATGGTTGTATCCGCAAGAAATGCCGGCTGGGATCATTGCTTCGTTGATAGGGGGGCTATACCTCATGATCGTGCTACGTAAGCTATAGTTTTAACGCACGGTGATCGACAGGATCGCCTCATCCCTAACTAAAGAGATGCAGTTTGCATCTCTTTTTGTTTGAGGAGCCAAGAGAATGAACAGTGATTCCATGCAGCGCGTGGCGGTTGTCGGTGCAGGTGGCGCGATTGGTGAAGCTTTTTGCCGCGCATTGCTCGACAAGCCATCCATTCAGCAAGTCTTTGCGTTGGGGCGCCACCCCGCACCACTTGCTGAGATAAGTGAAAAGGTCACTCCTGTGGCGGTGAATATTCGCGATGAAGCATCAATACAAGCGGCGGTCGAGCACATCGACGACGACAGTTTAGATGCGGTGATCATTGCCTCGGGCATGCTTCATGATGATGCGGTCAGCCCAGAAAAGCGGCTCGCGGCGTGCAGCAGTGAGGCCATGCATCAGCTTTTTGATGTGAATACGGTTGCGCCGCTGCTGTTGAGTAAACATCTTGCGGCCAAATTGAAACGCAACGCTGAGGCGAAGCTCGCTATCTTGTCGGCGCGCGTGGGTAGTATCAGTGATAATCGTGCGGGCGGTTGGTATGCCTACCGTGCAAGCAAAGCGGCGGTGAACATGTTGATCAAATGCATGAGCATCGAGCTTGGCCGCCAAGACAAATCATTAACTGTGGTTGGCCTGCATCCGGGGACCGTCGACAGTCGTTTATCCGCGCCATTCCAAGCCAATGTTAAGCCCGGTAAATTATTCAGCCCGGCTCAATCGGCTGGCTACTTATTGTCGGTATTGGATGACCTAGACAGTCGTCATACTGGGCGTCTGTTTGCGTGGGACGGGGAGGAAATTGCCCCATAGGTTGGGGCATTGTTGTGTTATTTCCAATGCAATGGCTGCTCTAAAGTCGATAAAGGCTTTTCCGTGCCAAGCCCTATCATTTCATCATATGCCGTGTCCGTGACTAACACGTATTGCGCGGCATTAACCCATTCAAAATCATCTTTCACCGCCAGTAAGCTGCGGGATAAATAGGGCTTATCGCCTTGATAAATTAGCTTCTGCTCCACCGTATCGCCGTGACGCAAAAAGGCTATCGCTTGATATAACATGCCATCAATGCCACGGATCTGAATCTTGTCAATGTTGTCGTAATTTATCAGTTCGCTCAGTTGTAAATTCATCACTCGTCCTTGCAGTTAGGGCTTGCTTAAATACTACGAGCCATGCAAGCACGCGGATCCCTCGAGGGTGAGGCATTACCCTTAGCGATAGCCTTTTGGATGCGCAATGTAAAATAAATGTTACGCAAAGGTAAAATCAAAACCGTGGTGAGGAGATGATTTTCTCAGCAGAGTCGACGTAATCTGTGAGTAACGGAGACATTGCGTAAGGCTAAGGGCCGCTGTTTACGCGCGATTTTTACGCCAGACAACGACACAAGGCGGTGAACGTGAAACAGAGTAAATACCAATCCAAACCAGTTGATGAGCTGGGTCGTGTAGCCTGGTCGGCACAAGAAAACGATGTATGGCGCCAGTTAGTCACACGGCAGCTTGCGTGTATCAAAGACAAAGCGTGTCAGGAATATCTCGACGGGTTACGAATGCTCGACTTGCCGCATGACACGGTGCCACAGATCCCTGATGTGAATGCCGTGTTAATGAGAGAGACGGGCTGGCAAGTGGCCCCTGTGCCTGCGTTGATTGATTTCGACCAGTTCTTCGCTTTACTGGCGGACAAGAAATTCCCTGCGGCGACCTTTTTGCGCACCAAAGACGATTTCGATTACTTGCAAGAGCCGGATTATTTTCATGAGATCTTCGGTCACTGTGCGATGCTGACCCACCCAGCGTTCGCTGAATTTACCCATATGTATGGTCAATTGGGTAAGAAGGCCACGCCCAAAGAGCGCGTCTATCTTGCACGCTTATATTGGTTTACGGTCGAATTTGGTTTACTCAGTGACTCGCAAGGCAATCGCAGTATTTATGGCGGCGGCATCTTGTCTTCACCGGCGGAGACCGAGTACGCCTTTAATAGCGACAAAGCGGTGCGTAAGCCTTTAGAAGTGATAGATGTCATGCGCACGCCATATCGGATTGACATTATGCAACCCATTTACTTTACCATTGAGTCGATTGACGATTTATTTGCCATCAGCCAACGTGATTTGATTGCTGATGTGCATCAAGCCATGGAACTGGGCCTTCATGCGCCTTTGTTCCCGCCCAAACCGAAAAAGACAGAACAGCAAAAGGAAACGCAACATGTCTGAACTAACTGAGTTGAAATGTGAAGCCTGTAATATTGATGCCCCTTTGGTTAGCGCTGAGGAAATGCCGGTGCTGCTTAAAGACATTCCGCAGTGGCGCAAAGTAACACGAGATGGGATTGATCAGCTCGAACGTGAGTTCACCTTCCGCAACTTCAAGTTGGCGTGGGCGTTTGCCAACCAAGTGGCTGAGCTGGCTGAGCAAGAAGGCCACCATCCCGCTATCTTGCTGGAGTGGGGTAAAGTGACCGTGACTTGGTGGTCGCATAAGATTAAAGGCCTGCACAAAAATGATTTTATTTGTGCGGCGAAAACCGACGGCATTGCCCCTGAGTAAACCAAAAAAAGCCCCGAGAGTGATCTCGGGGCGTATCTTTTTCGCTCACTTGCTATCTATCCCTGTCACGCAAGTATCAATTCTGCGCCGCCAATGCTTTTCATTGGCATAACTCTAAATAGAGCAAGATAAACTTCAAAAGTGACGCGGTCACTTTTTCGTGTTGTTCTTACTCTTCTTCGTCGCTTGCGTCTTTTTGCTTAACGGCAAAATACTGCGCCAAGATTTCATCGGTGAGCTCACCTTTCTCTTCAAGGGCTTTGAGCTTTGCCACAATCGCTTTTTGTTCGTCGAGTGATGGCAAAGTCTCTGGCTCATGCTCGGGCGCGTCATCGGCAATATGCTGTAAAGGATCCATAAGTTTACATCTCATACGGGATTAACAAATTTACTGACAAGCCTACCATATTCTGGCATGTCGCGTGCCTGATTGATGATTGCACGCTGGCATAATAGTCACTTCATGTCGTTGTTAAGCGTCTCGCGTGTTCTTGAAGATGATGCTTTTGCGCGATGTCGCTTAGTACTCGGTTTGGCGTATTTTGGCATACTCTTTTGAGTATTTTTAGCCTAATACTATGAATTATTTACCGTCTGTCTTGGCATATGGAACAAGTTTTTATTGTCATACTTTAGTAGAAGCGCATAGGATGGAAGGAGCACAAGGCGTGCAGGGTGTCGTGTTAAACGACGCAGGCCTTTAAATGGAAACCCGCACACAGCGGCTATCGCGAGGAAGCAATGATGGACAGATTTGTTGAGTTCTATCACTTAAATGCATTCGTTGCACAAGGACAGGGTGGGAATCCCGCCGGTGTTGTTAGGCATGCAGATATGCTGGATGATGCACAAATGCAGGCGATTGCAACAGACTTCGGTTACCCCGAAACGGCATTTATTTGTCATAGCGAGCATGCTGATGTCAGATTGCGGTTCTTCACCCCGACCAATGAGGTTGCGTTTTGTGGTCACGCCACTGTGGCAACATTTTCTGCGCTTTGGCAGTTGGGTGAACTTGAAGCTGGCGATTATACGCAAGAAACCGGGGCAGGCGTTCTGCAAGTGTCCATCTTGGCTTCGGGAAAAGTTAACTTTGAAACGGCAATCCCAGTTATCAGTGATGGGCCGAATGAAAAGGTGATTGCCGATGCATTTCACATAGACAGTAAAGATATCCTATCGACGGGATTGCCAGTCAAAGTCGTATCTGCGGGTGGACCCAATATCATTTTGCCGCTTGCGTCCCTCGATGCACTGGCTCGGATGTCACAAGACAGAGAGGCGGTTATTGCGCTGACGGAGGCTTACAATTGCATTGGGGTACATGCGTTTGCTTTGTCGCCCCACGAGTCAGATATTACTGCGTGTTGTCGAAACTTTGCACCTGCGGTCGGGGTGGATGAAGAGGCGGCTACTGGAAGTGCTGCTGCCGCCTTAGCAGCGTACTTGACTGAGTATCAGGGCACACATAATCGGTTTGTTTTTGAGCAGGGTGAGCATATTGGGGCGCGATCGCTACTGTCTGCCGTGGTCAAAGTTGACGCGCAAGGCCATCACCGCGCTTGGGTGGGTGGCGAAGCAAATACCTTAGCACGGCGTGGCTATCGGCTAGATGCGATTAGCGCTTAACTTACTCTGTTCAAGCAGAAAAAATCATCAGGGTTGGCGCGATTAGTCTACGTTTATTAAAGGGATGTAATTTGCGGGGTTAACATCGTGAGTGAAACCTTCTTTTCGTGTCAGCCAATTTTTGATGACCGACAGCAGCACTGGGGAAGTGAGCTGCTCTTTCGTGAAGGTCTAGAAAACAAGTTCCCATCAATTGACGAAGACACTGCCACATCAAGGATACTGAGTGCTAATTTCCTGTCTGGTAATGAATTAGACGACCAGTTGCGTTACGTGGTGAGCTTTTCCGAAACCGCGCTATTGGATGAATTACCGCTTTCGATGCCAGTGGCGCGTCTGGTTATCTGTATTAGTGAGAAAACCCGTCCCTCCCCATTACTACTGAACAAGCTCAGAGCCTATAAAAAGGCGGGTTTTATGTTACTTGCGTCTAGCTCGGTCTTTTCTAATCAATGGTTAGAACACATTAATCTGTTTAATTTAATCAGTGTCGATATGGATCGTGATGATCCTATGCGTTGGGTAGGAACCATCTCTGATTATCCTGATATCCGCTTTTTAATTCGAAAAGTAGAGAAGCAAGAAGAGTTTACGCTGGCGCAGCAATTTGGTTTTAGCTTGTTTCAAGGTTACTTTTTTGAGCAGCCGAAAATCCGGCGTCAAAGTGATGTTGCGCCGTCAGTCATCACCCTGTTGGATGCCTGTATTATCATCAACCGAAGCCCTTATGACATTGACGAAATAACAGACGTTATATCACGTGACGTGTCCCTGCTTTATAAGGTGGTCACCAGCGCCAATATACTGGCCAAGTCCAAGAAAAAAAGTATCACTAATCCCAAACAAGCGGTGGTTTATCTCGGTTTAGAGTCATTACGCCGTTTAATTTCTCTTCTCATTATGTCCAATATGAATCATCAGGAGTGTTTACATTTGCAAAACGCTGCCATTTTGCGCGCAATTTTTATGCAACAAACTGCACCTATGTTGAAAGGACTCGATGGTGATGAAGGTTTTCTGGTTGGTGCTTTTTCTTTTTTAGATGCCATGTTGGGGTGTCCGATGGAAGATGTGGTGGGTCACTTGGATCTGAGCCAAGAAGCTAAGCAAGCTTTACTGGCACAAAATGGCCACTACGGTGCTTTACTGGAAGTATGCAAGAATATCGAGCATGCCAACTGGGATTGGGTGTCGAAAACTTGCGAAAAACTGAAATTGAAAGAGCGTGTCGTGTTGAAAGCGTTTGAGAAAGCGCGCGAGCAAACGCAAACACTCGCCGCAACCATGCAGGTATAAGTATGAATCGAGTGGGAATGCGCTTAGCTATCGTTTTGATTGTGTTGGCAACACTGCTGCTAGGTGGATTTGGCTATTATAACTATCACGTTGCCAAGTCACGCTTAGAGTCGGACATGAATCAGGACTTGACGTCCATCAGCCAGCGACTCAAACAGCGCCTGCCCACATTGATGTGGAATTATGATTTCGAGAATGTTCAAAATGATCTCGATAGCGAGATGGGATCGCGATACGTCCATCGCTTAGAACTGGTTGATGTTAATGGACAGTTCCGCTACGTCACAGACTCAAAAGGGACGCGGGCAGATTCTGAACTTAGTCAGTTGACCATTCCACTTGAATACGATGATCGCAGCCGTTCGGTAAAAGTCGGCGATCTGATCATTTATCGTGATAGTAGGTACATCGATAAAGAGCTCAGCACCGAGATATTACGTACGACGACGCAGATTATTTTGCTGAACTTGCTGGTGGGATTCTGTATTTGGAAATATGCCAAGCAAATCAGCCGAGCCGAGCAAAGCCGCGCTTATCTCGATACCGTTATTCATAGCTATACTGATGCACTCTTGGTGCTAGGTGATAAGCATTCGATTATTACCATCAACGATTCGGCCAAGCGGCTGTTTGAGCTTGAATCTGTCCCTGATGAAGCCATCACACTGTCGGCCATTGTGTCTCGTGTTAAGCCCAACTCGCGCGCCTATTTTTCACAGGCACTTTACGATTTGAATGGCAAGACTAATCGCTCTTATGAAATAGAAACCGAGAGTGGAGAGCGGGTGGTGCAGGTGAAATCCACTCCCATCAAAGACGAAGATCCACGCGCGCTGAATGTCGCTATTATTCGCGACATCACCGAACAACACCTTGATAAACAAAAAGTCTCTAAAGGGGCTGAGTTATTCTCCGCCATGAAGAGCTTACAAGATAAGTTTCTGATTCGAGAGGATTTTAGTAAAAGTTTCCATGATGTCCTCAAAATCTTGCTGCGTATTGGTGAAAGCAATCATGGCATTATTGTTGAAGTGGGAGGCAATGATGAACCTGAGCAAGTGGGCTTACCCTATCATGTGCTTGCCCAAACTCGCCTAATTCAAAACGGTTACGTAGGCGACGAGTTTGTTCGTAATTTGTTGATTGAAATTATTGAAACCAAACAAAGTAAACGTAGCCTGCAAATGGCGGGTGTCGCGGGTAACAACCAAAAAATGATCATCAATGTGTTGGGGTTACCGCTATACATGTCGAATCAACTCGTCGGCGTGGTCTGTTTATTCGATGAATCAACCACCTATGATGATGAGTTGCAAAGCTGGATCGATCCGATCTTGTCGAGTTTGAGTTCAATGATTCACTTTGTTCAACAGAAAAACCTGAACGATATGATCTCTAAAGAGATGGCGAGAGCGAAAGAGCAGGCGGAACGCGCTAATGAATCAAAGACCAATTTTCTGGCGATGATGAGCCATGAGATTCGCACACCGATGAATGGCATTGTAGGGATGTCGAACTTATTAATTGAGACGCCACTGACGCAACAGCAGCGCTATTTTGTCGATACCTTGCAACATTCCTCTACCGCGCTACTAAATATCATCAACGATGTGCTCGATTTGACCAAAATCGAAGCCGGTAAAATGACGCTCTCTAAACAAGTACTCAATGTGGCTGATCTTGTTCACGAATCCTTGAGCATCTTCACTGCCAAAGCGGCAGAAAAACAGTTGCGACTCCATTGTTATATCGATCCTCGTATGCCATGTGATATTGAACTCGATGCGGTCCGCTATAAACAAGTGATTATCAACTTAGTCGGCAATGCGGTGAAGTTTACCAAGCAAGGGCATATTTATGTTCGCTTGTATCAAGCGAAAGATGGCGAAGTCACGAATCTTGTCATGGAAGTGGAAGATACGGGGATCGGGATCCCAGAAGATCGTCATGAGGCTATCTTTGAAAACTTTACTCAGGTGGATAACTCGTATTCGCGCTCTTATCAAGGGACAGGTTTGGGCTTACCAGTATGTCGTAAATTGCTGCGATTGATGGATGGCGATATCACTATTCGTAGCGAGGAAAACAAAGGCACGACGTTTGTGTCTACTGTGCCTATCACCTTCACTGACTCTCCACATACACTGTTTGATGGCTATGAACTGAGTGCAGAAGAAAAAGCGCAGCGGGTTTGTTTGGTCTCAGAAGATAATTTGCTCACCACAACATTGGCCGCATACCTCGATCGCCTGTCTGTCTCGTTTGTCAGTGTTACTGACGGGGAGCAAGTTGATACGCGAGATAGTGAACAGCTAACCTTGATGATTGATCAAGACAAGATGCAGAGCTGTCAACATTTAGTGGGTAAAGTCGCTAAGAGTGTCGCCATTAGTCATAATGGACATCACGATACCGGTATGCAGACGTTGACATGCCCAATTAATTACAGCGAGTTATATCGGGTATTGACCTCGAATGAGGCGGAGCTTGATGACAATCTTGCGGCAGTAGGGCAGTACGACAATATTCGCTTTGATTTAAATGTTCTGGTCGCGGAGGACCACTTAGTCAACCAAGACTTAATCGATATCATTCTCGCCAAGCTAGGTTGTAAACGCACATTGGCTGAGAACGGCAAAGAAGCGCTTGAACTGCATAAAAAAACACCTTTCGATATTATTTTAATGGATTGCCAAATGCCTGAAATGGATGGCTTTGAGGCAACGCGCCGTATTCGTGAGTTTGATAAGCACACACCGATTATTGCCGTGACCGCCAATGCGTTATCGGGGGACGCAGAGCGTTGCTTGGACGCAGGCATGAATGGGCATTTAGCCAAACCTTTCAGCAAGGATCAGTTAATTGAACTGCTTATTCTCTATTCCAGTAACGATGCAGTTCATTATGACGATCCGCATGACACCGATGATGGGCTGGACTTGGCGGATTTAGATGAAAAGACGTTGACGGAAGGTGAGCACACTAGCGATTCTGAAACAGACACAGACACAGACACAGACACAGACACAGATATTGAACCTGACCCCGATCATCATATGAATGGAGCGGCAACCATGGAATCCACTGAGTCTCCCGTCGATATTGCGCATGTCAAAGAACAGGTGGGCGATAGCATGGATCTGGTGAAAATGATCCTTGACAAGTACGTGAATAATCAGACCAATGACTTAGAAAGAATGGAAGTAGCGTTCGATGAGCAAGATGTCGCTGCTGTTAAGAAGCTCGCTCATAAGATGAAAGGTGCGGCGGCGATGATTGGTGCGAATACGCTTTCAGGGATCTGCTTAGAACTTGAAAAATCACCCGCGGAAGATACTGAAACACTCAAAACGTATTTACCGACAATTCGTGAACACACCCAAGCTATTGTTGAGCAGGTCTCTGGCCTACCGGAAACACCTTGATACATCCTGTCACGCTCGTTAGCATGGGCATAGTGTCAAATTAGATTAAAAATTAAAGACCAATCAAACACCTAGTGCTTGACTATTTAGTCGAGTACTAGGTTTTGTTGTGAGGAAAGGCAGATGAACAAAAGTGCTGTGCTGGTTTGCGCCGTCACCTTACTGCTTAGCGGCTGTGGTGAAAAGGCGACCTCTGCGCCATCCGATACACCATCTCGACCCGCAAAGTTATTAACGGTAGTGATGGGTCATGAAGGGATTACCCGTCAATTTCCCGCCCAAGTTGAAGCCGATGATAAGGCGTTGCTCTCCTTTCGCGTCTCAGGCGTGATTGAGAGCATGCCGGTGAAAGCAGGTATGGATGTTAATCAAGGCGATATCTTAGCGGAGCTGGATGGCCATCAATATCGCCTGCAGCTAGACAAGGCTAAGGCGCAATACCAACTGGCTCAGGTGCAGTTCAATCGCGCAGATCGTCTACACAATGACAAAGTCATATCCGAGCAGCGCTTTGATGAAGCGCGCTCGGCGTTGAGTGAGGCTGCTGCTGGTTTAGAGCAAGCGCAGGCGAATGTGAATTATACGCAGCTAAAAGCGCCTTATTCCGGCACTGTCTCTTTGCGTATGAAAGAAGTCAATGAGTTTGCCCGAGCTCAAGAGCCTATTCTCCATATCCAATCGAAAGATATTATTAACGTCAGCTTTCAATTACCTGAACGCTACTTTCATTACTTTAGCCAACAAGCCAAGCAGCTCACGCCATTTGTAACGTTTGACGCATATGGCGATCGTCGTTTTCCTGCCCAGTTTAAGGAAATGGATACAGAAGCAGATACGAAAACAGCGTCTTATCGGGTTACAGTGAGCTTGATGCGGCCACAAGCGGTGAATGTATTGCCGGGAATGGCTGCGAAAGTGAGTGTCACCATACCGACAGATACAGAGACCGCTATTCCTGACTCAGCACTGGTCACGAAAGGAGAAGACCTTGGTGTTTGGCGAGTCGATCCGCAAGGTGTTGTGTCTTTCACGCCCATTCGTTTAGAGGATGGCAAAGTGAGTGATGGCCTTGAAAATGGCGATGTGATTGTTGCGACCGGCGCGGGTGCGCTTCAAGAGGGTGATCGGGTACGTGCTTGGGTGAAGGAGCGTGGACTATGAAATCAGTCGTAAAACTCTTGAGTATCGGGGGCTGTGTGATGCTCCTCTCGGCGTGCCAGCCTGAGTCAGCTCCTCGCGAGGTGACAACGCCGGTGGTGACAACCTTTACGGTGCACCATCAGCAACAAGATGAGCGCATTACCTTCCCAGCGGTAGCTGCTGCGGCAGACAAGGCAACGTTAGCGTTTCGGGTACCTGGCGAGGTGCAGCAAATTAACGTAAAAGCGGGTGATCTGGTTAAGAAAGGCGATGTGCTCGCTCGACTTGAACCAACGGACTATCGCTTAGCGGTCGAGAACGCGAGTGCGCGCTTTGATGTCGCGGATGCTCAATACCGTCGCTCGGCACCCTTGGTCGAGCAAGGCATGCTGGCTCAATCACAATTTGATGAGCTAAAAGCACAGCGCGAAATTGCGCAAGCAGAGTTGGCGCTGGCGAAGCTGCATTTATCCTACGTTGAGCTGAAAGCACCGGAAAATGGCGTTATCTCTCGTGTCAGCGTGGAGCCATTTGAAACCATTGCGCCGGGGCAAGCGATCATGAATATCCACGATGCCACACGTGCCGACATTCGCATTCAAGTCCCTGATATTTTGTTTAGTCGCAATGCCGGTGTAAACACGCAATCGGTGCAAACGCGATTGGTCCCCGAAGTGATTACCCAACAAGGCAATACCTTCAAGGCGTCGATCGACGAATATACCGCCGAGCCGGATCCGCAAAGCGGTGCCTTTGTGGTGACCTTAACGATGCCGATGCCAGAGCAACAATTTATTCTCGATGGTATGCCCGTTCAAGTCAGTATTTCTCGTCAAGGCTTGCAGTTAACCCGAACTGGGCTCTCTATACCGATAGAAGCGGTGTTTAACCAAGATGGTGACCCGCTTGATCGCGAGCACAGTTATGTGTGGCTCTTGAATGCTAAAGACAATACCGTGCACAAGCAACAGATTGAGATGGGGCGCATCCATGGTCACCGGATTGAAGTGGTTGAAGGATTGAAACAGGGCGATCGCATTGTTGTTGACGGCGCGAATCAACTGGCCGACGGACAAACCGTACAGCTCGCGTCAAAAGAGGAAAAGAGATCATGAAGCAAGGCGTGGCAGGCTATTTTATTCAAAATAAAGTCATCAGTTGGATGATTACGCTGATCTTTTTGATTGGGGGTACCATCGCTTTTTTGGGGCTAGGGCGCTTAGAGGATCCGGCCTTTACCATTAAAGATGCAATGGTCATCACCAGCTACCCCGGTGCAACGCCGCAGCAGGTTGAAGAAGAGGTCACTTATCGGCTCGAAAAAGCGGTTCAACAGCTTACCTATGTCGATGAAGTTCGCTCTATTTCCAGTCGTGGCCTTTCCCAGATCACGGTTAAAATGAAACCCAAATATCGTTCGGATGACCTTCCCCAGATATGGGATGAGCTGCGCCGAAAAGTGAACGATGCACGGGGACAACTTCCTCCCGGTGTGAACCCGCCACAAGTGATGGATGACTTTGGTGATGTGTACGGGATTTTATTGGCGATAACCGGTGACGGATATAGCTACAGCGAGCTTAAAGACTATGTGGATTATTTGCGTCGTGAGCTCGAATTAGTCCAAGGGGTGGGCAAAGTACAAGTGACTGGTACGCAACAGGAACAAGTCTTTATCGAAGTGTCGATTCAGCGCTTGAGCAGCTTGGGTATCTCTCCTAATACCTTATTTAACCTGCTGGCAACCCAAAACTTAGTGAGCAATGCGGGCGCTGTGCGAGTGGGGGATGAGTATATTCGTATTCATCCCACCGGCGAGTTTTCGTCTGTGGATGAGTTGGGCAATTTGATCCTCACTGAAGCGGGTTCACAAGGCCTGATTTATCTGCGCGACGTTGCGGATGTAAAACGGGGATACCAAGAAGTACCGAGCCAAGTCCTGTCGTATAACGGTAAACAGGCGTTGCAAGTCGGTATTTCTTTTGCTGATGGTGTCAATGTGGTTGAAGTTGGCCAGAACGTCGATAAACGTTTGGCGCAGCTCAATGATAATCAGCCGGTTGGTATTCAAGTGCATCATGTGTATAACCAGCCCGATGAAGTCGACAACTCGGTTAGCGGTTTTGTGTCTAGTCTCGGGCAAGCGGTGGCGATCGTTATTATCGTGTTGCTCTTTTTTATGGGACTGCGCTCGGGCCTTTTAATTGGCTTGGTGTTGTTGCTAACTGTGCTAGGCACGTTCGTGTTTATGCGCTACTTCGATATTAATTTGCAGCGTGTTTCACTCGGTGCCTTGGTCATTGCGCTTGGTATGCTGGTGGATAACGCGATTGTGGTGGTTGAGGGCATATTAGTCGGCTTAAAGCGTGGCCGAACGCGAATGCAGGCCGCGCACGATATTGTCACTCAAACCAAGTGGCCTTTGTTGGGGGCGACCGTGATTGCGGTAACAGCGTTTGCGCCGATTGGCTTATCTGAAGATGCAACCGGTGAGTATTGTGGCACCTTGTTTACGGTTCTGCTGATCTCCTTGATGCTCAGCTGGTTTACGGCCATTACGCTGACGCCCTTTTTTGCCAGCATGTTTTTCAAAGAAACCACCGTCTCCGAGGGTGATGAGCAATCGGACCCCTACAATGGCGTGCTATTTGTGATCTATAAACGATTCTTATCGTTTTGTATGCATCATGCCTATCTGACTCTGCTAGTGATGGTTATTGCGCTGGGAGCCAGTATTTACGGGTTTAGCCACCTGAAACAGTCCTTCTTCCCTGACTCGACCACACCGATGTTCATGGTGGATTTATGGCTGCCTGAAGGGACAGATATTCGGGCGACTCAAGGCACTTTGGATGATGTCTCAAGCTGGTTGAGTGAACAAGAGGGCGTGAGCTATGTATCGACCAGTGCTGGGAAAGGGTCTCAGCGCTTTATGTTGACCTATTCACCAGAGAAAACTTACGCCGCGTACGGTGAGCTGATCGTCCGTGTGGATGAGTATGCCCATGTAAAACCCACGATGGGACTGGTACGCACACATATTCAGCAGCAATATCCGAATGTTCAACTTAAGCTCAAACCGATCACTTTAGGGCCGGCTTCGGGGTCAAAAATTGAAGCGCGGATCATCGGACCTGAGCCGACGGAACTACGAGCTATTGCTAAGCAGGTAGAAGCGCGTCTTCATCAAGACTCAGATGCCGTCAATATTCGTCATGACTGGCGCGAACGCACCAAAGTGCTCGAACCTGAGTTTAACGAGAGCCAAGCGCGTCGCTATGGGATTACGAAAAAAGACGTGGACGACCTTTTGWCCATGACCTTCAGTGGCAAACGTATTGGCGTGTATCGTGATGGCACCAATTTAATGCCCATTGTGGCCCGCTTGCCGGATGAGGAGCGAGTCAATATTAATACCCTCGAAGGGATGAAGATCTGGAGCCCTGTGCTGAAAGATTATATTCCTTTGCAACAGGTGATCCTCGACTATGACCTGCGTTGGGAAGACCCCATCATCATGCGTAAAAATCGCARACGCATGCTAACAGTGATGGCTGATCCCGATCCGTTGGTTGGTGTCACCGCGGCGACGCTATTGACGCGGGTCCGCAGTGATATCGAGTCGATTCCTCTTCCAGAGGGCTACCGCATTGAATGGGGCGGTGAGCATGAGTCGTCCACAGAAGCAAAAGAAGGGCTGTTTAGTATTATGCCTCTGGGTTACCTCTTTATGTTCTTGGTAACCATACTGCTATTTAACTCGGTGAAAGAGTCGTTAATTGTTTGGTTAACCGTGCCGCTTGCAGTCGTTGGGGTGACCACGGGTCTGCTCTTACTGAATACGCCGTTTGGATTTATGGCATTACTCGGCTTCTTGAGCCTAAGTGGTATGCTGCTGAAAAATGGGATTGTATTGATTGACCAAATCAATATAGAAGTTGCCAGTGGCAAACAGCGCTACCAAGCGGTAGTGGACGCGGCAGTAAGTCGTGTTCGTCCGGTCTGCATGGCTGCGGTGACGACCATTTTAGGGATGCTGCCGTTGTTACCGGATGTATTTTTCCGCCCAATGGCAGTGACTATCATGTTTGGATTGGGCTTTGCGACTGTGCTAACACTGATTGTGGTACCTGTACTGTACCGGATTTTTTATCAAATCCATTATCACCGTAATGCCTGATACGACTAAGCACCGCAACCGCGGTGCTTCAGACTGCTGACAAAGGTCTAGCTTTCGAGCTAGACCTTTGATCTAATAGGAGTGTCGCAATAGGGATGCTCCGGTATGCTTCAAGAACCTTCTCCACACCAATATGAACTTGAAATGGTGACGATGGAACAACTTGTTCC
>NZ_MUFO01000033.1:0-44876 GCF_001995345.1 Salinivibrio sp. IB872
TTAGAGGACGAACCATCACTGTACGTCGCTGTTGCCGTTAACTGCTCAGTCTGACCTTTCGCAACATTCACAGGTGAAGGGGTTACTTGAATTGCCGTTATGACCGCGGATGAAACATTCACATTCACCGTATTACTGGTCACGCCATCCTTCGTGGCTGTGAGGGTCGTATTACCCACTTCAACCGCAGACAATAACCCTGCTGATGACACGGTAGCCGTAGCCGTATCGAAATCTCCCCACGTCACTGAATCAGAAACATCAGAGGACGTCCCATCACTGAATGTCGCTGTTGCCGTTAACTGCTCAGTCTGACCTTTCGCAACATTCACAGGTGAAGGGGTTACTTGAATTGCCGTTATGACCGCGGATGAAACATTCACATTCACCGTATTACTGGTCACGCCATCCTTCGTGGCCGTGAGGGTCGTATTACCCACTTCAACACCCGACAACAAANGACACATTAGAGGACGAACCATCACTGTACGTCGCTGTTGCCGTTAACTGCTCAGTCTGACCTTTCGCAACATTCACAGGTGAAGGGGTTACTTGAATTGCCGTTATGACCGCGGATGAAACATTCACATTCACCGTATTACTGGTCACGCCATCCTTCGTGGCCGTGAGGGTCGTATTACCCACTTCAACCGCAGACAATAACCCTGCTGATGACACGGTAGCMGTAGCCGTATCGAAATCTCCCCACGTCACTGAATCAGAAACATCAGAGGACGTCCCATCACTGAATGTCGCTGTTGCCGTTAACTGCTGAGTCTGGCCTTTCGCAACATTCACAGGTGAAGGGGTTACTTGAATTGCCGTTATGACCGCGGATGAAACATTCACATTCACCGTATTACTGGTCACGCCATCTTTGCTGGCCGTGACTGTCGTGTTACCCACTTCATCGCCTTTGAACACCCCAGGAACATCAAAACTCCCAACCTCTGAATCACTAGAATCCCAGTCAAGCACACTTAAATCCGTAAACGGTTGAGATGTACCGTCTGAGTAATGACCAACAGCCTCAAATGATTGCTGGAGATCTTTCGCAAGCGTCAACTCACTCACGCCACGTGTTTTTATTGGCGATGCAACGATATCTATACGCTCTAATTTCACCCCATCAGGCCTTGATGGCTCTTTACCATCAGAAAATGCATTTTCTGAATTACAACCGGAAAGCAACACTGATAGCGGTAATATTACCAATGCCAACACTCTTTTAAAAAACTTACTCATTATCCCGCCTACTCTTCAAACTGGAAATTTGGAATGGTGACTTCAACCCTGCGATTTTGAGCTCTACCTTCTTCGGTTGCATTATCAGCAATTGGATTCGAATCACCTTCACCTCGCCACTTAAGCTGCTCCTGATTTACACCCAAATCAACAAGCTGCAACGCCACAGCTTGCGCGCGGCGCTCAGATAGCGCTTGGTTATAGGACTCAGTGCCCGTCGAATCTGCGTATCCAACAAGAACCGCTTGAACTTGAGGGTGAGCTTTTAGGACAGAAGCTACCTCACCTAACGATTGAACAAAGTTATCGCTAAGCGTAWCAGAATCAAAACCGAAACCGCCCTCGATAGTTTTTTCAGAAAAAGTCAATACCTTGGGCTGAGACTTACTATCGATAACTTCCTTTCTAGGTTCGGGGGTGCTTTCAACACCTGGAGTCGTTTCGATTGGCGCCGATTGCACTTTACGCCCAAAGGTGTAGGCAAGGCTTATCATAGCCGCATGGCTATCGTATTTACCGGTGTTTGATTTACCGATACCATCAATATACTGATAGCCTGCTGACAAACTGAGACTAGGCGTTAAGTTATACCTCGCGCCCACCTCTCCAAGAGGAGAGAAGCCCGTCGAATCAAGGTTATCTAGCGGAGGTTGTGCTTTTTCCATATCCCAATAAGCCACACCCAATCGGCCATACAGACTCAGGTTATCTTGTAGATACCAATCGTAACGAAGAGCACTTTCAATCAACCAGGTTTTAACATTGACGGATGTAGCGTCCGCCTTTAGTTCATCGTGATATTGATAGCCAACGTCCCAACCCCAAGAGGGTGAGAACTGCACGCCACTATAGATACCCCAGATAGCCCTACCAGGGTCTGAATGGTGGTAGTTATCGTCTTGAGCCCATTGGTAGCCGCCTTTTGCACCTAAAAAATACTGAGGTGAGCCAGTCGCAGCAAATGCATGAGCACTACAACTACAAAGGGTCGTAAGCAGAATAATTTTTTTCATAATAATATAACCGAATGGATGAATGGTACTAGCAACGCTCACACATTGAGCAGTCCATTATGTAATTGATTACTTCTAGGTAAATTCAAACGAGGCGATGTATATGTTCATAACAGTACAAATACCAGGGCGAGCGCATGAGTGTTCATTTTTCAACCATTGCTGGAATGCCTGCGGCTAAAACCTTTTCTAAGAAGCTGGTATTCATGAGACAACGCTTCTGTTTGGACACCAAACTAATCTTGGTTGGCTCTGCCCGCACCATGTTTGAGGCCATGTGTCGCAGACAGGCTACGTTCGCTGCGCCATTGTCTTTACAAATCTGGCAGGCGTCTTCAACCATATTGACATCTAACACCCAGTGCATAGCTTCAATGCCCCAATGCGAGCGTATAGCACGGCTTGCCTCATCGGCAGTCAGTGATTTTGAGCTGATATAGTAGCGANACAACGCTTCTGTTTGGACACAAAACTAATCTTGGTTGGCTCTGCCCGCACCATGTTTGAGGCCATGTGTCGCAGACAGGCTACGTTCGCTGCGCCATTGTCTTTACAAATCTGGCAGGCGTCTTCAACCATATTGACATCTAACACCCAGTGCATAGCTTCAATGCCCCAATGCGAGCGTATAGCACGGCTTGCCTCATCGGCAGTCAGTGATTTTGAGCTGATATAGTAGCGATACTCCAGCGACATCGGACGCCCTTTTTCAACACGCAAAAACTCAACCATGACAAGGCTTTGTAGTGATGGCCAACGAGTAAAGTCGCCTGATAAACATTCTTTATCAATTACATAGCACTGGCGCGACTCAGTACGACCGTGGCCATGTTCAAACACAACATCGTCATTGAAGGTTCGGCGCTGCTCACTGAATGCCGCGGTGATCGCGTTCGCTAACTTGCCTTGATTTTGTTTCACCGCTAATAAGTAATCGCCACCCTGCTCAAGAATCGTCTTGGCAATCGTCGTTTGGCAAGCCATGGCATCGATGGTGACTAGCGCACCACGTAAGTCGAGCAGACGGATTAACTCGGGAATAGCACTGATTTCATTACTTTTTTCTTCAGTCTTGAGTTGACCTAGCACCAGATGGTTTTCACTGGCATACGCACTGACCATGTGGATCGTACTGCTTCTATCTTCACGGTTTTACGAGCCTTTTAGGGTTTTACCGTCGATCGCGACCACCTGACCATCCGTCATTTGATGGACGGCTTTCATCCAATCGATAAAGCAGGCTTGAAAGGCGCTCGGTTCAATCGTGGAAATGGCACGTGCGATAGTATCGTCGGCAGGAATACCGTCTTTAAACATGCCGTTGTGCTTAAACCACTCATGGTGCCCTAGGATGTATTCCCGAATATCGTACCATCCTTTGGAACCCGCAATAACGGCGCACAATGAAGCAAAGAGCAGGTCAAAAAGTGGGTAGGTTATCTTGGCACTCTGGCGGTTATCATCAACGGCACTGAAGTAGTCTTTAAATGTATCGATATCCACGGTATCTATCCCGAACTATTTTAGAATCGGCCTATATGATCACAGCCAAAGGTGATCGTCAAACCGATCCGTTTTTGGTTAAAAAATGTTCGCGATCTCTCCCTGGTGCAAATACTAACTTCTTTATCAGTAGAAGGCAATGAAAAATGCGNGCACTGAAGTAGTCTTTAAATGTATCGATATCCACGGTATCTATCCCGAACTATTTTAGAATCGGCCTATATGATCACAGCCAAAGGTGATCGTCAAACCGATCCTTTTTTGGTTAAAAAATGTTCGCGATCTCTCCCTGGTGCAAATACTAACTTCTTTATCAGTAGAAGGCAATGAAAAATGCGTTGTTGTTCAAATAGGCGTTGTTTCCCAAATCATTGAACTTATCACTCTAGCGGCGATCAGATCATCAACGCCTCAAAACAGGTCACCAATGATGAGCAAAGCCAAGTACAAAATCAGCAATTGGAAGCAATACAATCAGGCATTGGTTAACCGTGGTTCGATTACCTTTTGGGTTGATGACGCCGCTATCCAGACTTGGTACTGCAAAGAGCATCATGGCAAACGAGGCAGAGGCTTTACGTTTACCGATGGTGCCATTGAAACAGCACTGATGGTTAAAGGCATTTTCAAGCTCCCTCTTCGCGCCCTTCAAGGCTTTCTCGACTCGATATTTGGTTTGATGGACGTACCGCTAAAGTCGCCGTCATACAGTTGTATCAGTAAACGGGCGAAGACGGTTGAAGTTAACTACCGATTACCCAGTCGTGGGCCCGTTGCTCACGTCGTCATTGATGCCACCGGTTTAAAAGTGTTTGGCGAGGGAGAATGGAAAATGCGCAAACATGGCAAGGAAAAACGCCGTGTTTGGCGCAAGCTGCATCTTGCGATTGACGACAGTACACATGAAGTGATTTCTGCCGTCGTTAGCTTAGCGTCTGTTGGTGACAATGAAGCCTTGCCGACACTGCTCAACCCGTTACGCCGAAAAATCGCCCAAGTCAGTGCTGACGGCGCTTATGATACTAAGGCGTGTCATCAGGTGCTCAGGAGAAAAGGCATCAAACCGACCATCCCACCGCGCAGCAATGCGGGTTATTGGGAGAATGATCATCCTCGCAATGCAGCCGTCAGCGCCTTGAAATCGGGTGACTTGGAAGACAGGAAACAAGAAGAGGGTTATCACCTATGCTCTCTATCAGAAGCTAGCATGTTTCGATACAAAACGTTACTCAGCCCTAAGCTGACTCTGCGCACTTACAATGCACAAGTTGGTGAAACATTAGTCAACGTGAAAGCGATAAACAAAGTCATAAGACTCGGTATGCCTGTTAGTTTCCGAGTTGATTGATGGGAGCAATCCCATTGGGATCAGTGCGTTAGGTGACTGATTTTATCAAAAACGCCCAATGTTGTGGCTAATGCCGCCCGTTTCAGGATCACGCACGTGAATATGAGCGACACTGGCACCAGCACGCGCCGCCTCAATACAGTTATCGGCAATCTGTTTTGGCGTGATTGGCACATTGGGGTTTTTGCCCGTGGTATCGCCCGCACCGGTAACGGCGCAGGTAAGAATGACGCTGCGATTCATGTTCAGCCTCTTGTCGCTTGATTAAACTGGCCACAGTGTGTCCGGAATAACACGCCACAACTTGACACTACGCGACATAAAAGACGCATAAAGAGACATTGTGGGAAGTTAATGTTGTAAGGTGTGGGATGAAGTTCAACTTAACCAAAGCGGTGGAAAGCAAGATAAACATCAAGTCTTTTTGTTAATTAAACGAACTTGATCTTTAAATTTTTGCTAAAAAAATAATTCCAACTAGAAAATATGAGATGTCAATTCAAAAAAACACCAATGCAGTCACTTTTAGCCAAAACGGTTGGTATATTTAGGCATCAATCCCATATATGACATCATATTAGGAAAAACAATCATGCCAACTCATTACATTTTATCGAAGAGGATTTATGAGTAAATCTGAAAAATACCTTTCATTAATCACATTCTTATTTATCACTCTCGCTATATCACTGACTAGTGGCTATCAATACATTGGTGATTTTGTAGAGAAAGGATTAAGCGCACTAAGCATGTTCATCGGCTACTTTGTCCTTATCGCATTGTTTTCCATTTATAAAGACGTATCTTTGTTTACTAAAAAACAGCTGATTTCTATTGCGTTTCTATCAGTATTCATCACCCTCGCGTCTTATATCTATCCATATTTTAAATACTCAGAGCAAAACCCAAGCGACCTAATGTCAACTTTAATCTATGACATTGTAATAAACGTGATTATTTTTACTCTTCTCTTTAAGGAATCAAAGCGTGAACGTAGCTAAAATCGTCTCTGAGCTGAGAGCTGGCGCACCATTTTTTACCCTATTCAAAATGATGAAGGGAGTTTTTGATGATAAATACGAAGCTGAAAAACTCTATAAAGAACTAATACCGGTGCTTCAGGACTTTTTAATGCAAGGTCGACGATTTAACGATCCGCAAGTTCAGCATTTAGTCAATATTTTAAGAGAACTGCCACAGTATGGTGCGCAAAGAAGGAACTTTGAGAAGCTTTACTTGCAAGACGAGTATGGCTTGAGAAAGCTACCCAAAGATCCAAATGACATACCCTATGGGCACTGGCATTAAGAATCAGGCAATGTAACGTTAATCATCTCTGACGACGTATCACTCGCTGGCAGGCTTCCAAGCTAAACATACTGAAATGCTCAAGCCCGCGCTGAAAAGTGCGGGCTTTTTGGTATTAGGCGCACTCAAAACAAATCACGGATAAGCTACACTCAAGCGGTAATCTGGTGCCAAGGAGAGTCAGACCTATGCTAAACGCTCCAAACGCAAAGCTTCTCACTTTTGACCCAGCAGCGTTCTTGGACAACCAAGAAGCGGTGCAAACGGCCGATCCCGCATTTATCACCGACAAATTAGGTTTAAAATAATTTTTAATTAACACCTCCCCCTCCAGCCAGCGCATTAGATAAATAACGCTCAGTCAAATTTCATTAATTTTTCTAGATATTTCACCATTGGCTCAAATTCGTTTCTCAAAGCCTCTTTTTTATCAGGATCATTTTCGCTTAATAACAAACCATGAAGAATATTCCTCATCAAGTGATAAGATTTATTTGTATCCTCTAAAGCACTATAAATAAACCTTTTACTCGGATATTTAAATTTATCAACCAAATACCAAAAGGTTACCTTTCCTTTCTTTACATCAAGAATCGCTTTATTAATCATATGAAAGCACTGATCTGCACCTTTTTTAACAGGATGGACAACAAAAAGGCCAGTGCTATGACTTTGAATTTCGATCATTAAGGAGTCAAAAAATAAAGCATGCTTATCATTTACAGCTTGGTGCAAAGACAACTTACTATCGACACCACAGAAATCCAGGATTCTACTTAAACAGTCTTCCAACTGTTTTATTTTATCGTCTGGCTCATACATATTAAAAATAACTCTATTACTCTCTATATGAATCACATCTCCTACGCTAAGATTATGACTCGGATTAATATTTAAAAAAGCCTGAATAAGAGTAATATTAACACCGAACTTTCCGACACCTCCCTCATTAACACTCTCTTCTGCGTCTTTAACAAGCAACCTAATCTCTGATATCAGACTTTCATTAACCTTATTGCTGAAACTCTCTAATTTGCTACTAGGAAAAAAACGTTTGTACATTGCCGTCTTATTGTAAAAAGAGAATGAGGTCTCATTTTCTACKCTATTTAACAGGCTAAAGAACTCTTCTTTGTGAGTTTGATGTTTTTGAAACTCCCACAACTCATTTTGCTTTTTTCCTTGTAAAACAATAAAAATCAATGTTGCTGATGTTGAAATTGCAGCTAAAGCCGAGCTACTTGCAGCAAACAATGTTATCGATTTTTTGCCATGCCAGATCATCAATGACACCTAGAAGNACAAAAAAAATAAGCACAATTGGAAAAATAATAGCTAATGTAAAAAAAAGTAGTATTTTCATCTCTTTGATAGCTCGGAAACGTGATTTTAATATAGGAACACGAGAACATTAGTTAACTTGACAAATAATATATTTAAGATCAATGCAATAGGGCTATATGGATAATAAAAAAAGCGCTATTCGGCGCTTTTACTCAGTCCTTCCTATGCTGACTCTCGACTTCTTCAGCGAGCATGCCGTAGATAACGATCAGGTTATAACTGACCATACCGAGAACTTGGCCGTTTTCAATAACGGGGGCGCGGCTGATGCCGAAGCGTTCGAATAAACGGGCGCAGTATTTCACATTCATATTGGGAGAGACGCTAAGCGCGGGTTTGGTCATAATTTCATAAACGTTGACCCGTGATGGGGCGCGGTTTTTGGCGAGCACTTTTTTGGCAATGTCGTTCATTAACACAATGCCGAATTCGTCATGCTCATCGCGTTTATTGACGATAATCGCTTTCACTTCTTGTTCGCGTGCAATGCGGATCGCTTCTTCGACCGTGGTGAGCCCATCAATACATACGGCATGGGCATGCATCACATCTCTTACCGTTTTATGTTGTTTCATAACTCGTCCTTCACCACTTCGGTTAATTCTCGCATTTGGTGGGCTACGCCCACGGCATCTTCCACATCTATTTGCACCGCAATGCCACTGCCGGAGGTGGCATCAAACTCGCCTACATCATTAATGGTTTCGAGAATAGCGCGTGATAAGTGCTCTTCCACCAGAAAGATGGCCACGTCTCGCTGCACATCCAGCGTCAGCCCTAAAAAGGTTTTCTTTTTCACCAAGCCTTCGCCACGCGCGTTGTTAATGATGGTCGCGCCGGTAGCGCCGGCTTGTCTGGCGGCATCGAGCACCGCATCGGTTTTGGCATCTTCAATAAACGCCATGATTAATTTGAACCGCATAGGCTCTCCTTACGATGAACGCTGTGCGTGCTTTTTCTGTAAATAGGCTGTGATTTGGGCATAGCCCATCACGGTGATCATCGGAAACAAACTGGCAAACGCAATTAAGCCAAAACCATCAAGCATCGGGTTTCTTCCCGGTACGGTAGAGGCTAGCCCTAACCCCAGCGCCGTCACCAAGGGCACGGTGACGGTTGAGGTGGTCACCCCTCCAGAATCATAGGCCAAGGGCACGATAAACGGTGGGGCAAAATAGGTTTGGATCACCACCACCACATAGCCGGTGATGATGTAGTAATGGAGCGGGTCGCCCACCACAATGCGATAGCATCCCAAGGCAATTCCCATTGCCACGCCAAGCGCCACCGAGGCCCGCAAGCCGTTCACTCGAATCGCTCCGCCCGACACTTTGGCCGCTTTGATTGCCACCGCAATTAATGAGGGCTCGGCCACCGTGGTGCTAAAACCTATCGCTGCGGCAAACAGATACACCCAATAGTAGGCTTGCCAATCGATCTCGCCGCCTGCTTTGAGTGCCGCGCCGACAAAATCGGGAGCGGTCAGCTGCTCGGCCATCGACGATCCCAGCGGGAATAGCGCCAGCTCCAGCCCCATTAAAAACAGGCTCAAGCCCAAGATCACATAGAAAAAACCGAGAAAGATCCGTTTGGGGTTGTTGAGCGCTTTGCGCAATACAAAGAGTTGAAAGCCAAAGATGATCGCGATAATCGGGATCACATCGCGCACGGTGGAGAAAAAGGTGTCGATAAACAGGCGCAGACCATCCATCACGCCACCACCATGCCGTAAGCCATCACAAAGATCATCGGTGATAGCGAGGCGAACGCAATCAAACCAAAGCCATCCACCATCGGGTTGCGCCCTTTAATCACAGTTGCTAGCCCCACGCCGAGCGCGGTCACCAATGGCACTGTAATCGTGGAGGTGGTTACCCCACCCGAGTCATAAGCAATGCCGATAATGCTAGGTGGTGCCACCATAGTCATCGCCACCACCAGCAAGTAACCGCCGATAATTAAGCGGTGAATCGGCCAACCTTTAATAATCCGCACTACGCCAAGCACAATCGCAAAGCCGACAGAAAGCGCCACGGTTAGCCGCAGCCCATTGGCGTAGCTGTCTTTGGCTGCCTCAGTGGTGTTTATCATCCCGCCGTTAGCGGCCACATCAGCCGCTTCCGCCGCCACCGCGGTGAGTGCAGGTTCCGCAATCGTGGTGCCAAAGCCAAGTAGGAAGGCAAACGCAATTAACCATCCTAAACTGCCTTTGTGAGCCAGCGAATGCGCCATCGATTCGCCAATCGGGAACAGCCCCATGTCTAAGCCGTACACAAATAAAGTCAGCCCAACGACCACGAGCACTAGCCCAATGGTGATGGATAACCAATTGGGCAATGGCTGGTTAAGGACAACCACTTGAAAGAAACCAATCACTAAAATGATGGGTAAGAGATCGCGAAAACTGCCAAGTAGTGATTTGAACAACGCCTGCATGTGGGTGACATGACTCCCTGCGTAACGAGCATCGACCTTGAAAAGGCACAGTGTTTATATGCCTATTTATGTTAGCACTCCCAATGTGCGGTGCGAGTGACAAAGCAGAAAACTGCGCGATCAAACCAATTTTCGCTGCCACACGTAACAGGATACAAAGCAACCACTTGCGCTTAGTGGAAAAGCCCCTTAGCGTTAACAGCAGAGATTTCGTCACCCTTTTAGGACTCTAGGCATGAATATTTTAATCACAGGTGGCACGGGCCTGATTGGCAAAGCCTTGGTCGCCAAGCTGCAGCCTCAACATCAACTCACCGTGCTCTCGCGCGACAAAGAAAAGGTGACAAAGGTATTCGGGGACTCGGTCGCCGCGATAGAGCGTCTTGACGACCTTCCCCACCTGAATGATTTTGATGCTGTGATTAACCTTGCCGGTGAGCCAATTGCCGATAAGCGTTGGAGCGAGCAGCAAAAAGGGATCATTTGTACCAGCCGTTGGGGGCTAACAGAAAAGCTGGTCGAGAAAATTCATGCCAGCAGCACGCCACCCCATACCTTTATTAGCGGCTCGGCAGTGGGGTACTACGGCGATCAGCAAGATCATCCGTTCGATGAAACCTTGGTGGTCCATGCCGATGATTTTGCCCAGCATGTGTGTCATCAGTGGGAAAAAATTGCCTTAAAAGGCGCCTCGCAACATACGCGAGTGTGCCTGCTGCGCACCGGTGTGGTGTTAAGCGCCGAAGGCGGCGCGCTAAAACGGATGATGTTGCCCTACCAACTTGGCCTTGGTGGCCCGATAGGAAAAGGCCAGCAATACATGCCGTGGATCCATATTGATGATATGGTCGCAGCAATCATTCATTTGCTCGACTCGCCTGCGTTGCAAGGGCCGTTTAACTGTACCGCGCCAGAGCCGGTCACCAATAAACGCTTTAGTCAGGCGCTAGCCAGTGCTTTAAAACGCCCGCACCTTTTCTTTGTGCCTACCGTGGCGATTAAGGCCATGATGGGGGAAGCCTCGCACTTGCTGCTCGATAGCCAGCGTGCCCTGCCCCATGCCCTTGAAGATTCAGGGTTTAAGTTCCAACACCCCAAAGTAGAAGAGGCGATGGCGTCACTGTTTTAATCGCCCATTCGCTTTTCGCCTAAGCGTGTTGCTGGTTAGATTTTTCGGGCGTTCTCCACAAAAAAGCGGGCATCAAAAAAATTGATACCCGCTTTTTGCATATGAAAGGCGAACGCTTATCCGCCGCCCCGTATTAACGCCGCTGCGGATCAATCAGTTTGCGCAGCATTGAGGCGACCGTGACAAACACCAGCGCGACGGCCAACACCGGCAATACCGCCCAAAGCTCAGGATGCAGGCGCACCTCCATTTCAAAGCCCCATTTCAGCAGGCCGACCATCGCCGCTTCCGCGCCCAACACCGCCATCAGGCCCGATACAAAGGCCATCACGCCATATTCGCTCCACAAGGTGCGCTGAATACGGGTGCGGCTCGCGCCCAAGGTGCGATAGAGGTTTATCTCCTGCTGACGCTCACTCAGGCTGATACGCAGCAAGGTGAGCAGCAATAGCAAGCCGCTGATCACTGCCAGCCCCGCTAACACCGAAAGCGACAAGCCAATTTGGCGCAAAATCGATTGAATGCGACTGCTCATGGTGCGCAAATCAAGCAGCGTAACGGTCGGGTACTCCCGTGCCAAGCGATTGAGCAAAGGCGTTTGTGATTCATCAAGCCTGAAGCTCACCAGCCAGTTAGCCGGTTTATCGGCAAGCGTCTCGCGGTCGAAAACAAAGTAGAAGTTAGGCCGCATATTGCGCCACTCGACTTCACGAATCGAGTTCACCGTGGCAGTAAAGTCTTGGCCGGTCACGCTATAGGTCAGGCTGTCGCCAATATCAATCCCCAAGCGCTCGGCAATGTCTGCCTCCACCGACACGCCATTCTCGGTTGGCCAGTCTCCGGCAATCACCTCATTGTGCGACGGCAAACTGTCTCGCCACGTAAAGTTAAGCTCGCGACGTAGTGCTTCATCCACTTCATCACGCTCAACTTCATCGGTTGGGATCTGGTAACGCTCACCGTTTTTGCCCACCAGCCGGCCACGCACTATGGGATAGGCATCAGAGCGCATCAAGCTGGCGTCATCGAGTTCATCCACATAGTCTTGCTGCTCGCTCGGAGCAATATTCAGCGCAAACACATTGGGCGCATCGGGCGGCAGCATCCGTCCCCAATCAGCGAGCAAATCGGTGCGCAGCAGCCAGATGATAGCTAACAGCATAAAGGAGATCGCCAGCGCCCCTAATTGCACGCTGCTAGCCAGTTTGTTGCGGGTAATTCGGCTAAGGGCCAATTTCACCGAAGGGGCACGCACCCGTGATTTCACCAACCGGAGCAAGCCTAACCCTGCCAGCGCCAGCAAGACGATCATCACTGCCATCGCCCCCAGCACTGTCCATAGCAAAGTGTTGTCGAACGCCCACAGTGCAAGTGCTCCCACTGGCACCGCGATTAAGATCGCCGCAGTGCCGCGACGTTGACGTCCACGGGCAGCCTGCGATTGCACCGCGGCCAACGCAGGCGCATCCAGCAATTTAAGCAGCGGCACGCCCAAGGCAGGCAGCGCCACCAAAAGCGCGACACCGGGCGCAAGCACCCAAGGCACCCAGCCATAGCTTGGTAGCGGTGAAGGCAGCACATCGGTCAGCGGCAAGCGCAATAACACTTCAAGCGTGTACCCGGCAGCCAAGCCCACGGCGGTAGCAAGGACAAACAATAAGGTTAACTGCCGAGCCAACCAGCGCCGCACCCATTGTTGGCTGGCACCTAAGCTTTTTAGCATCGCCACCAAATCCGCGCGGCTTTTAGCATAGTGCTGACAAGTTAAGGTTAACGTCGCCGCGGCCATCACAATCACCAGCACCACGGTTAACGACAAGTACTGACGGCTGCGATCCAGCATATCCCCAGTGCGATCGGAGGTGTTTTCATCCACCCAGCGCTCACCATCTTGCAGCGTATAGCTGGCTTTAGCCGCGCTTAGGCTGGGCTCGTCACCGGTTAAAAAGTAGCGATAACGCACCCGACTGCCTTCGCGTACCACGCCAGCGGCAGGTACATCATCACGATKCATCATGACCGCAGGCATTTGGCTAAAGGGGTTAAAAGAGAGTTCCGGCTCCGCAGCCAAGGTACCGCTCACCGTTAAATCGAGGTTACCAATCGATACGGTGTCGCCCGCTTTCACATCCAGCAAGCTAAACACCCGCTCCGACAGCCATAGCTCACCGGGTTGAATGCGTCGGTCACCACCAATGGCTTGGCCGTTTTGCTCCAGCACCAAATCGCCGCGCAGCGGATAAAGGCTATCCACCGCTTTCACGCTCACCAGCTGCATCTTTTGCTCGCTGAATGCCATGGTGCCAAAGCGGGTTTGGGCAGATACTGTGGCGCCGGCTTGTTTGAACGCATCGATTTGCTCGGTGTTAAGCGGGTGACGGGTGCGCAGCACGGTATCGGCGGCAATCAGGTTACGCCCTTGCTGGGTGAGCACGTTTTCAATGCGATCGGCCAATGCTGATAGCGCAAACACACAGGTGATGATCAGTGCCAAGGCCACCGCCACGGGCCAAATTTGCCCGTGTAACAGTTCACGCCACGCCCAGCGATTGAGTAGTCCGTTTTTACTCGCCATTCACTCGCTCCTGTAGCTTGCCGCTGTCCATCATCAAGGTACGCTGACAACGCTTTGCTAGCGCCGGATCGTGAGTAACCAACACCAAGGTGGTGCCATGCTTTTCGTTCAGCTCAAACAATAAATCGATGATGGTCGCCGCGGTTTTTTGGTCAAGGTTGCCGGTCGGTTCATCGGCAAACAGCACTTGCGGACGAATAATAAACGCACGTGCCAAGGCCACCCGTTGTTGCTCCCCGCCAGAGAGTTGCGACGGCAAGTGGCTTTCGCGCCCTTGCAAGCCCACCGAGGCCAGCAGTTGCTTGGCGCGGGTTTCGTCTTCTTCCTCACCACGAATGGTCAGCGGCAGCATCACGTTCTCAAGCGCGTTCAGTGACGGCACCAGTAAAAAACTTTGGAACACAAACCCCACCGATTCGGCCCGCAGCGCCGCGCGCGCATCTTCATCTAAGGCGGAAAGCTTGTGGCCGAGCAGATCGACCTCGCCTTCACTGGGCGTATCTAGTCCTGCAAGCAAGGTCATTAAGGTGGATTTTCCTGCGCCGGACACGCCCATCAATGCAATCGACTCGCCTGCCTCGATTTGTAGCGAGACATCCTGCAGAATGGTAAGCGGCTGTTCGCGTGTCACGACATGTTTTGCAATTTTTTCGGCTCGAATAACAGGAGAGGCCATGTTACGCATCCTTACTTTGTTGTGTTTTTTGTGGGTGAGCAGTGCCAGTGCACAAACGCTCCTTGTTCTTGGTGACAGCTTAAGCGCTGGCTACCAAATGGCGGCTGAACAAGCCTGGCCTGCTAAGCTGCCGCGCGCACTCGAAGAACATAATGTCGAGGTTGAGGTGATTAACGCCAGCATTTCCGGCGACACCACCGCCAATGGCCTGCAGCGTCTGCCGCAATTATTAGAACGCCACCAGCCCGAATGGGTGCTGATTGAACTCGGCGGCAACGATGGCCTACGCGGTTGGCCATTTAACCGTATACGAGACAACCTTGAGCAATTGATCACCCAAACTCGCGCGGCCGATGCCACGCCTTTATTGGTACAAATCCAAATTCCGCCAAATTATGGCCAGCGCTATGCACAAGGATTTGCTGATATTTATCCTACACTGGCAGAGCAAACACAAACCCCCTTGCTGCCCTTTTTTATGGAGACTGTGATCCAAAAGCCTGAATGGATGCGTGATGATGGCATTCACCCGATGCCGGAAGCACAACCTTGGATTGCCGATTTTATGGCGGAAAAGCTCGCGCCTTATTTGTCCGACGCGCCACAATCATGAATGAGGATCTTATGGACACTGCCTCACCGCTCAATAACGCCATTTTAATCACCGGCAGCTCCACCGGCATCGGCTATGCCTGCGCCAAAGCCTTGCATGAGCAAGGGCACACGGTGATTGCCAGTTGCCGAAAGCCAGACGATGTCAGCCGGTTACAGCAAGAAGGCTTAACCTGTATTCAGTTAGATGTGTCAGACACGGCCAGCATCAACCAAGCGGTCGACACAATCGAGCAAATGACAGGTGGCAAACTCTTTGCACTGTTTAATAACGGCGCTTACGGCCAACCGGGCGCGCTGGAGGATTTGCCCACCGATGCCTTACGCGCCCAGTTTGAGACCAATGTGTTTGGTTGGCACCATTTAACCCAAGCCTTGTTGCCGATGCTGCTCAATTTCGGCGAGGGACGCATTGTGCAAAATAGCTCGGTGCTGGGCATCGTGGCATTGAAATATCGCGGCGCCTATAACGCCAGCAAGTTTGCTCTCGAAGGCTGGACCGATACCCTGCGTTTAGAGCTGAGCGATACGCCCATTAAGGTGAGCTTGATTGAGCCTGGTCCAATTGAAACCGCGTTTCGTGCCAATGCGCTCAGCGCCTTTAAACACTGGGTCGACCCCAATAAAAGTCGCCACCAGCACGCATATCAAAGCCAAATCGACCGTCTTGCTGCAGACGAAGGCGGCAACAAATATACCCTGCCCGCCGACGCGCTCGTTGCACCACTGACGCATGCGCTGTTCTCGCCGCGTCCCAAGGTGCGTTATCGCGTAACGCAACCAACAGTGTGGATGGCAATCCTCAAACGGCTCCTTCCCAGCCGTTGGCTCGATCGGGTCTTGCTCAAAGGCAGTTAATGCAATGGGAAGATGATCGCAAAAAAAACGTGTTTTATGTCGCAATTGTCACATCAATGTCATAGATCGCGATTAATCTAGCTTGCATGAGTGGAAGCGGCCACTTGCTGACACGCTTTCCTTCATTGGCAGCCAAGCTGCCAAGCCAATAACACCGACAATAATAAACAACAGGAGCCGGCTGATGACCTTGCATCAATTGAACTGGCTCTGCTTGAGCGTCGCTTTGTGCGTGGTGCTCGTGTTGTAACCCGCACTCGTCATCTTTGATGGACTCGCTTGCAGACCGACGAAATAGGCCACCCTTGGGTGGCTTTTTCGTATCTCAGCTGCTTGAATTTCGACGCATTTGCCCCCACCCTTATTGCAAACACACTTCGTCGGGATCCATGATGCACGCAAACTATATCGTTGAATTAACCGAACATAATTTTCAGCAAATTCTTGAGTCTTCTTCACGCACGCCGGTGCTGGTGTATTTTTGGGCAAACATGATGCCCGAAAGCGTTGAGCTGAAAACGGTTGTCGAGCAGGTGGCTCACGATAGCCACGGCACCTTTACGCTCGCCACGATCGACTGTGAAGCGCAGCAGCTGATTGCCGCCCAGTTTGGCGTCCGCGCACTGCCAACGCTGGCTCTGTTTAAAGATGGTCAACCGGTGGATGGCCTTGCCGGCCCGCAAAATGAAGAGACGGTGCGCGAAATGCTGAATAAGCACCTGCCAAGCCCAGAAGATCAAGCGTTTGACCAAGCGCGTCAATTGATGGCGGAAGGCAATTACACCGATGCCTTGGTGATCCTAAAACCCCTTGAAAGCAGCCACGGTGAGAAGGGAGACTTTAAACTGGCGCTGGCCGAATGTCTSGTCGAGACCCAGCAGTTGGATGCAGCGCAAGCCGTGCTCGATACGGTGTTGATGCAAGATCAAGACGCGACCTACAAAGGGCTGATCGCGAAAATTGAATTGCACAATCAAGCAGCTGACGCGCCAGAGATCCGCAACTTGCAAGATGCACTGGCCGAGAACCCAGAGAATGCAGATATTGCCTATGAGCTTGCGGTGCAACTTAACCAAATCAATCGTAGCGAAGACGCACTTGAGCTGCTGATGAACATTCTCCGTCGCGATATGAATCACGCCGATGGAGAGGCGAAGAAAACCTTGATGGATATTCTGGCCGCATTGGGTCAAGGCAACGAAATTGCCTCACGTTATCGCCGTCAACTGTATTCGCTACTGTACTGATTTTTTACCCACGCTTGGCAGCTATTTCGCCGACGCTTGGCAGCACTGACTTTCGGTAAGACCAATGCTGCCTAGCTCACTGTCTCCGCGCAGGGCTTCGATGATCGGGCACTGCGCGTCACCATCACCGGGACACGCTTGGGTAAGCGCTTGAAGGGTGGTTTTCATCGCCGCCAGCTCGGCAATTTTTTCATCGATCTCCATCAATTTACTCTCGGCGCGTGCCTTCACATCGGCACTGCGTAAAGAAGGATCGCGCGATAACGCTAACAAATCCGCACTTTCTTCCAAGGTAAACCCCACCAATCGCGCCCGACGGATCATTTGCAACTCACTCACGTGCTGCGCGCGATAATCACGATACCCATTGTCGGCGCGGTGTGGCGGCGTGATCAGCCCTTTCTGCTCGTAAAAGCGGATGGTTTTGGTGGTTAAGCCGGTTTTTTCGGCGACTTGCTGAATTTTCATTCTCGCTCCTTGACCTTCCAGTAGCTATAAGGTTTATGGTTCAGTTTACTCGATGTTGCGACGTTTCCCCAACACGTGCGCCGTGTTGTGATCATTAAGGAGCGGAAATGACAACCATAGATACCACCATGACTTATTACACCTTGCCTCTCGACGGGCTGAGCTGCAACGGGTGTGTGAAAAAAGTGACCCAAGCAGTGGGAACAGTCGATAACGCCCGCATAGAAAAGGCGGATACACAAGCTATCTTGCTGGAAGTGCTCGGAGATAACCCTGAAGCGACGCTTAAACAGGCCGTCGATGCGATCGAGGCACTGGGATATCAAGCCGGTTTTCGTCATGCCTTAGCGTTAAGTGGGCTGAACTGTGGACGCTGTGTCGATAAAGTGGAAGCGGCATTGGATGCCCTGCCCACCGTGTTTTCGCACTCGGTAACTAAAACCCATGCAGATATTCATACCAGCTTGAGCTTGGGCTCCATCATCCAAACCATTGAGAACCTTGGCTATCAAGTCGGTTATCAGCATGAATTGGCATTGTCGGGGTTAAGCTGCGGTCACTGCGTGGCGAAAGTGGAGCGTGCGCTCGATGAAAACGATGCCGTTTTTGACTATCAAGCCAGCAAAGACGCGGCGACCGTGCGCACGACGCTCAGCGCCGAGACGCTGATTGAAACGATCGCATCGTTGGGCTTTGGGGCCACACTCATCGATCCCAGCCAAGCAACGTCCTCATCAACCGAGCCACATCAACCGCAAACCGAGACCGCCGAGGTTGACCAACAAGCCAAAGCCCAGACGCGCACTGAGCCTTCATCCAGCCACTCACGCATGCAGTTTGTGTTATCCGGCATGACATGCGCAAGCTGTGTCAAAAGTGTTGAAACTGCTATCAGCAGTGTGGACGGCGTGGCCAATGTTAGCGTGAACCTTGCTGAGCGTAGTGCCATTGTCAAAGGCAATGCGACAGCAGCGTCGATTATTCAAGCAGTAGAAAACGCAGGCTATGGCGCCGAAAAGGTGGAAGATGATAATGACCGCCGAGAACGCCAACAGATTCAACAAGCCTCTGAGCTGAAAAGCTTTAAACGCAGTACCCTTGCAGGGTTAGGGCTTGGCGCACCACTGATGGCATGGGGGATATTGGGTGGCAGTATGACCATTCAATCGACCCAAGATCAGTGGGCGTGGGGCGTGATTGCCGTGCTAACGCTGATATTGCTTGCAACCGGTGGTCGACACTTCTTCGCAAATGCATGGCAAGCGTTGATGCACAAACGCGCCACCATGGATACCTTGGTCGCGCTCGGCACGGGGGCGGCGTGGCTGTACTCAACCGCCGTCGTCGTGGCACCGGCATTATTCCCTGAACAAGCACGTCATGTGTATTTTGAAGCCTCGGCAATGATCATTGGTTTGATTAGCTTGGGCCATGCGATTGAAGCGCGCGCACGTGCCAATACCTCCAAAGCGCTAGACCAGCTGCTTGATTTGCAACCGCCCACTGCCCTAGTGATTGAAAATGGCCAAGAAACCGAGCGCCCATTAAGTGATGTGGAAAAAGGCATGACTCTGCGTGTGAAACCGGGTGCCAAAGTCCCTGTGGATGGTGAAGTGATTGATGGCAGCAGCTATATTGATGAGTCGATGCTCACCGGTGAGCCCGTGCCGGTCAGCAAACAGCAGGGAGACACGCTGCACGCGGGGACAGTCAACCAAAAAGGGAGCCTGACGTTTAAAGCCACTGGTGTGGGTAGCGATACCATGTTGGCGCGTATTATCGATTTGGTGCGCGAAGCGCAAAGTAGTAAGCCTGAACTGGCGAAGCTTGCCGACCGTATTTCAGCGGTATTTGTGCCTATCGTGGTCGCCATTGCCATTGTTACCGCGGCTATCTGGTATTTTGTCGGTCCAGAGCCGTCGGTCAGCTACATGCTGGTCACCGCGACCACGGTGTTGATCATCGCCTGCCCCTGCGCGCTTGGCTTGGCGACCCCTCTATCCGTTACCGCTGCGGTGGGTCGCGCCGCCGAAGTCGGGGTCTTAATCCGTGATGCCGATGCGCTGCAAACCGCGGCAAAACTGCACACCTTGGTGTTTGATAAAACCGGGACATTGACACGCGGCCAGCCGGAAGTGACCCATGTAAAAGCGATTAACGGCGACCAAGCGCGTTTGATGGCGATCGCCGCCTCGCTGGAGCAACACTCCGAGCACCCATTGGCCCAAGCGATTGTTGGCTATGCCAAGCAGCAGGCACTTGCGTTGCCGACATCAAATGACTTTAACAGTGAATCTGGCAAAGGGATCCAGGCGCAAATTGATGGTACGCGTTACTTCATTGGCAACCAAGCCTGGATGGACGCACAAGGGATCGAGACTGCCTCCTATCAAAGTGACATCGACGCCATGACTCAGCGTGGCGAGACTGCCATCTATCTTGCCAATGCAGACAGTGTGCAAGCGCTGATTGGTGTCAGTGATCCGATTCGTGATGATGCCATAGACGCGATCGCTCGCCTGCAACAACAGGGGCTTGAAGTGATCATGCTCTCTGGCGACCACCCAGATACCGCCAATGCCATTGGTCGTCAGCTAGGCATCGATCATGTGATTGCTGGGGTGCTACCCGATGGTAAATCGGAACAAATTCAACAGCTGCAACAGCAAGGCAAGCGTGTGGCGATGGTCGGTGACGGCATTAATGACGCCCCAGCACTCGCACAAGCCGATGTCGGTGTGGCGATGGGCAGTGGCAGTGACATTGCGATAGAAAGCGCGCAAATTACGCTCATGCACCAACACCTTGGCGCCTTGGCAGACGCTATTGGGCTATCTCAAGCCGCGGTACGCAACATGAAACAAAATCTCTTTGGGGCTTTTATCTACAACACCTTGGGGATCCCGATCGCTGCCGGCATCCTTTATCCATTCACCGGCATGTTGCTCAGCCCAGTGATCGCGGGTGGCGCAATGGCGTTGTCTTCGATCACTGTGGTGACCAACGCCAATCGACTACGTTTTTTCAAAATAAAATCAGACGAGAAGTAACAAGGAGCGATAATGAAGCGTTTACAACGACTTGTAGCAACCGTAGGCCTGATGAGTGCCTCAGCGATGGCCGCGAGCGGTGTGGTGTATAAATCGCCCAGCTGTGGCTGTTGCGACGATTGGGTTGAGCACATGGAGCAAGCCGGCTTTGAGCTGGAGGTTAAACCGCACAACAATATGGCGGCCGTCAAACAAGAGATGGGCGTGCCTGCCGACATGCAATCATGTCACACTGCTCGCATCAACGGCTACGTGATTGAGGGCCATGTGCCCGCACAGGAAGTGAAAAAGCTCCTTGCCACCCATACAGGCTATGAAGGTCTCGCTGTTGCCGGCATGCCGATCGGCTCGCCGGGTATGGAATATGGCGATCGTCACCAGCCATATACGGTGATGGCATTTGACGAAACAGGTCATACTGAGGCTTTCCAGCACTATCCTAAGCCTTAAGTACTCACCTGCAATAAAACGAAAAAACCCCAGCCGAGAGGCTGAGGTTTTGTATTGGTCGGTGAAGAGGGATTCGAACCCCCGACCCTCTGGTCCCAAACCAGATGCGCTACCAAACTGCGCTATTCACCGTTAATGCTTTTTACGTCAACTAAGTAACCTTCGATCACTCAGTTTAAAATAGTGGTCGGTGAAGAGGACTTCGATGGGGCGGCCTTCCGCTGGATCGGCTTACGGACCCCGACTAAATGCGCTCTCCACTAACTGAATAGTGGTCGGTGAAGAGGGATTCGAACCCCCGACCCTCTGGTCCCAAACCAGATGCGCTACCAAACTGCGCTATTCACCGACATATGACAAGTTTTACGAATTGACGTTTATCTTGTCAAGCGAAGGGCTATGCGACCAAGTGCATCCCCGCGCTGAGGTGGCCTATAATACTCAAGCCCACCGAAACCTCAAGCCCTGTCCGATAAATTTTTTCTTGTTCACGCTTAAGCGGTGAAAGAAACGTCAGTTACGCAGAGACTGTGATCCAATTCCCGTTAACATATGTTTATTATTTGTTCACCTCTCTGACTTGATCCTGATCAGTATTCAACTAACTGCCTATTGGCATTCTGACCCTACATTAACGGACACGAGGGTACAGACTATGGACTTTTGGCTTGATCTCCTTTTCGGCAATGCAGTCGGCTTGTCATCCATGATTGTCATCATCTGTACATTTGGCTTAATCAGTTTTTTTGGTGGTTACTTCATCTACAAAGTGATGACGTCCAAACCTCAGTAACCTGTTTTTTATTGCCTACCTAACTTTAAGCATTCTTGCTTAGTCCAGGGTCACATGGTTGGTCACAGAATGTGGCTCTGGGTTTCTTTTTTTTATTTCGTTTATACTGTCCCCAAATCGTATCAAACCACACATGGCATAAGAGCGATGAGTGATAAAAATGAGTTTGATTTGTTCCGCGAGATGATGTCTGACGTTGACCCCATTGAGCAGGACAAAGTAGAGACCCAACCGGCATCTCACCAACCAACTGAAGCACAGCTGGCACGACAGCAAGCGGCGCAAAAGCTGGCCGACAGCGACCCTGAGTATTTGTCGTTGGATTACGCCACCATGGTGAAACCGGACGAAGTCATGGCCTATAAGCGCGCGGGTGTGCAAGAAGGCGTGTTCCGTAAACTGCGTTTAGGGAAGTATGACATTCATGCAAGGCTCGACCTGCATAAGATGTCGTTGGAAAAAGCGCGCGATGAAATTTTACGCTTTTTAAAACAATGTCAGCGTATGGATATTCGTACCGTGGTGATTGTGCATGGTAAAGGAGAGCGCAGTAACCCGCCGGCCATGATGAAAAGCTATGTGTGCCAGTGGTTACAGCAAATCTCAGATGTCCTTTGTTATCACTCGGCGCTGCGCCATCAAGGTGGCTCGGGAGCGCTTTACGTGATGCTGAAAAAAAGCCAAGAGAAAAAATTGGAAACGCGCGAGCGCCATTTGAGCCGCCGCGCCTAGCGAATGTGCCCCAACACGATACGGCGCTGTCTTGCGCCAAAGAAAAAAGACTGGTGAGCCACCAGTCTTTTTTTTGTACTTATGTTTCGGCCGTTATGCGGTTTAAAGCGTCACTACCACCCGAACCGATAGCGCGATTAATACCACGCCTGAGAGCTTATCCACCCACACGGCATGTTGGCGTAGCTTATCGACCACACTGGCGCTGGAGAGCAGAAACGCGATCAGGGTATACCATAAGCCATCAATCAGTAGCGGTGTTAAAACAATCACACTGCGACTAAAAAAATCGGTACCAATGGCGACAAACTGACTAAATAAGGCAATGAAAAAGAGCGCCAGTTTGGGGTTAAGCATCGAGATCATCGCACCATCCCGCGCTGCCTCACCTAAGCTTGCCGGTTTACCCGCTTCAAGTTTGGACGCCACGCCACCTTGGCTCAACAAAGATTTGACGCCAAGCCACGCTAAGTAAGCCGCCCCTGTATAGGCAATCCCTGTAAAGAGTAACGGCGATTGTTTGAAGATCACGGCTAAGCCCAACATGGTGATCAGCGCATACAAACCGACGCCAAGCGCATGCGCCCAAGACGCAACAATACCGTGTAAGCGACTGTTGGCGAGGCTATGTTTCGCCATCACCACCAAACTCGGCCCGGGCGACATCGCACCGAGCATACACACAAGCGCCAATGAGGCCCAAATGGTGAATGTCATACTGGATTATCCTTATGGTTCTTCGCCGATCGCCGCGTACTTTCCCGCAGTCAACGCCAACAAATCCGCTGGCGATAGTTCTATTTCTAATCCACGACGACCGGCGCTGACACAGATCGTCTCAAACTGTTGTGCAGACGCGTCAAGTAGCGTTAGCAAGCGTTTCTTTTGTCCCAGAGGGCTGATCCCGCCAACCAAATAGCCTGTCACCCGTTGTGCATTCGCCGGCTCCGCCATCACCGCCTTTTTACCGCCTGCAGCTTTGGCTGCCGCTTTCAGGTTGAGCGAGCCTTTCACCGGCACGACCGCGACCGCTAGTTGTTTACTGTCACCATTGATGCAAAACAACAGCGTTTTGAATACCCGCGCAGGATCTTGCCCAAGTGCTTGCACCGCCTCTTCGCCAAAGTGTTGGTTGTTAGGATCATGTTTATATTGATGAACGTTAAACTTTATCCCATGTTTTTCAGCTAATTTAATCGCTGGTGTCATCATGCTTCTCTACAGCTAAAACACATCGCACTATCATTGCATAAAAAAAGCGGCACCGCATCGGTACCGCTTTGTCATCATGGCAATCTTAATCAGATTTACTTGTAAACAATTTCGCCCTTCGGTGCGTAGTCGTTCACATCAATTGGGCTGTGCGCTTCTAGGTAGTCTTTCAGCACTTCAGCATCCACGAAACCTGTGTTTACGTTTCCTGGATGGTTTGTCAGTTTTGGATAACCGTCACCACCCGCTGCGTTAAAGCTTGGCACGGTGAAGCGGTAAGTTTTGTCCATATCTAATGGCTCACCACCGATTTTCACATCGTGAACTTTACCGTTTTCAACCACCATCGAGATACCGGCAAACTGTACATACGCACCAGAATCAACTGGCTTAGTGCCGACAACATTCAGGTAGTCCAGCACTTCTTTACCGCTCATATCGGTGTACGTCACCATGTTGCCAAATGGCTGTACTTTCAATACGTCTTTGTAAGTGATGTCGCCAGCAGGAATCGAATCACGTACGCCGCCGGAGTTCATCACCGCAAAGTCTGCTTTCGCGCGCTCCATGTGTGACATGGCGATCAGGCGACCAAGGTTGGTTTGTTGGAAACGCACCACATCACGATCACCTTCAAGCTTGCCATTGCTCTTAGCAATTTTGACGTTGAGTTTTTCTTGGCCTTTGTCTTGGTATGGCTTCAAGAAGTCATACAGCGCTTGATCTTTCGCGATTTCATCTTGGATGAAGACACGTTTCTTCTCACCGTTCACCTTGATTTTTTTCTTCAGGTTCACAGGGATCAGATCATAGCTAACGAGATTCAAATCGCCGTTTTGGAATTCAAACTCCGCCTTACCGACATATTTGCCCCACTCGTGCGCTTGCATGATCCACGCACCGTTTTGCTGGTCTGGCGTACATGCATCACCCGGCTGGAAGTTTTTGTTGTACATGTTTGGACCTTCCATGCACACCGGCTCTTGCGAGTGTCCACCGATGATCAGATCCAAATCACCTTCGTCAATATAACGCGCGAGCGCCACATCACCCGGTGCGTTCACACCGCTTTTACCATCGGCATAGTGGCCCATGTGTGTGGCAGCAATGATGATGTCTGGGTGCTCGGTTTCTTTCAACTCTGCGATCAGTTTCTTCGCTTCCGCTTTTGGATCACGGAATTCCAATGAACCGATATACTCTGGGTTACCGATTTTGGCGGTATCTTCCGTGGTTAAGCCAATCACAGCAACTTTAAGGCCGTTGCGCTCAAACATTTGATAAGCTTGGAATTTGCGCTCGCCGGTCTCTTTATCATAGATATTGGCTGACAGCATTGGGAAGTCGGCCCATTGCATTTGCTTTTCAAGCACGCTCAGTGGGTTATCAAACTCGTGGTTACCGATCGCCATCGCATCGTAACCAATTTGCGTCATGCCTTTAAAATCTGGTTCCGCTTGTAACAAGTCAGACTCAGGCACACCGGTGTTGATATCACCGCCTGAGAGCAATAGCACCTCGCTGCCTTCTGCTTTTGCTTCGGCACGCAACTCATCAATCAGCGTTTTGCGCGCAGCCATGCCGTATTCGCCGTAGCGGTTGTGCCAGAAACGACCGTGGTGATCGTTGGTATGAAGAATGGTTAACTTATAAGTGGTATCTGGCGCCCAACCGTGTTCTGGTGTTTCTGAGCCTGTATTGGCGCACCCTGCCAATGACGCAATTAACGCAGCACTGACCGCTGCCTTCAAAGAAAGACGTTCCTTCATGATCTAAGACCTTATTAGCGATGGATAAGCCATCATCGACGACTGTCGACGATTAGAAAACGCCGACTAGTTTAAAAGAATTCATGCTATCCCGCTGGTCTATTTCATTATTTTGTTGCGATGATCACCGTCAGTTGGGCAAAAACCGTCACTTTGGTGATCGAGTCATAAGTTATAGAGCCTAAACTCTAATCAATAGCGAAATCGGCGCATCCTTTGCTTGCGAATTCGCTTGGGCCAACAAAAAAGCCTTTGCGTTAGGCAAAGGCTTTATGAGGTGAGCCATTTTAATAGCGCGTTATCAGGCCATTACTGCTGACGGGCGTGAAACCAGTGTCGGCTGGCAATGGCAACCAGTGCAGAAATGGCAAGGAAGAAGCAGTAGTACGAGTGGCTTACAATCACCAGTGGCGAGAGGCCAAAGCTGGCACCCAAAAGCAGGATTTGCGCGCCATAGGGGATCATACCCTGAACCACACACGAGAAAATATCGAGCAGGCTGGCACTGCGTTTCGCTGGCACCTCGTGTTCGCTAGCAATGTTCTTCGCCACTTGCCCTGACACTACGATAGCAACCGTGTTGTTGGCGGTACACACGTTGGCGAATGACACCAACAAGGCAATTCCAAACTCGCTGGCCCGTGAGTGGTGGTTGCCTTGGTTTTTCTGGAAACGGGCAATCACTTTATTGACCGTGTTGGTTAAAAAGCTTAATCCACCTTGGCAGCGCATCAGCTCTGCAATACCGCCAATCATCAAAGACAAGATGAAGATCTCTTGCATGCTGGCAAAGCCGTCTTTGACATGCTGGCTAAAGCTCATCAAGGTAAAATCTGGCGTGCTCATCAACCCGACGCCCATCGCCAGCAAAATCCCCGCAGTCAGCACCACAAACACATTCAGCCCTGCGAGCGCCAAGACGATGATAGAAAGGTACGGCACAACCGCGAGATAGTTAATGCTTTCAGGCGCGTCCACCGGCGCACTTTGGTTGTTGAACACAAATAAGATAATGGCAGCAATGGCGGCAGGAATGGCTATCCCGACGTTCTCTTTAAACTTGTCGCGCATGCTACAGCCTTGTGAGCGTGTTGCCGCGATCGTGGTATCGGAAATAAACGACAGGTTGTCACCGAACATCGCACCGCTGAGCAGCACCCCCGCCATCACTGCCGGTGACTGGCCGGTCGCGGTCGCCATGTTCAATGCAAAGGGAGCCAGTGCGGCAATGGTGCCCATTGACGTACCCATTGCCGTGGAGATAAAGGCCGCAATAACAAACAGTCCCGGCAGAATCAGGCTTTCTGGGATCAAGGTCAGCCCCAGGTTGACCGTCGCCTGCACACCACCCGTGGCGTCAGCCACTGATGAGAAGGCACCCGCCAGCAGGTAAATCATACACATGGCGATAATATCACCATGACCCATGCCACGGATAAGCTGTTCAATCGCAGTATTCAGCCGCTCACGGCTAAGTGCAAGTGCCACCATCACCGCTGGTAAAATGGCGACATGTGCGGGCAGTTGATAGAAGGCGTAGTCCGCGCCTTCTAAGGTAAAGTAAACGCCTGCACCAATAAAAAGGGTTAAGAATAATAATAGGGGCAGCAGTGCAAGGGCAGAAGGCTGCGGCGTTGTGTTTGCAGATGTTGTCATGGCAGTTTTTGTAATACCTCTTATAAAACTGTGATCCAGATTACAGCCCTCTAGCCATCCAGTCAACAAATAGACGTCTAAACATCTAAAAACCTTAACGGCTCGTACTCGCTGCTAGACAGTGTTTCGCAACCAAGACTGAACTTACCCGCAAGGCGACCCCGAACAAATGACACGGTGGCAGACGAAAAGACAGCGACAATAGCCGAATACATCGGACAACACCGTTTGTCGGTCAAGCTACTTGAACTTATCAGGAAGGATAACGAAGGAAGCGGCAGTACACCGCTCCCATTTTGCGTGGTGACTATCGAGCGGGAGTTAGTCTTCGAGCGAGAGGATCACTACGGCTGCCAATGCTAAAAAGCCGGTCATCACAGTAAAGGCATCGTTGTACGCCATGATCGCGGCGTCACGTTGCATCACACTCAACACGCTGGCTTGTGCTTGATGCAACGCAGTGGTGGCATCACTGCCTGTGGCGATAAACCAATCTGTTTGTTGGTGCAAACGCTGCCAACCTTGCTCGCTCACTGTGGACAAGGTGGCTTTGATGTTCGCCAAGTGCAAGCGTGTTTGGTTATCTAGCAAGGTTGCTATCATGGCAATGCTAAACGCACCGCCCAAATTACGCATCACATTGGTGAGTGTGGAGGCATCTGGCGTGTCATCACGCTGGATATGCTTCAGTGCCACTATCGACAAAGGCACCATAATAAATGGACTACCAATCGCACGCAGGATCATGGATAAAACCAGCTGCTGACCACCAAAATCGACGGTCATGTGTGTATTGACGTAACAACTTAACCCAAACATTACAAAGCCAAATGTCACCATGTGAGTTGGGCGAAACACGCGCATTAACTTAGGCACGAGCGGAAAGAGTAACAACTGTGGCAGCCCCATCCACATCAGCACCTGGCCAATTTGCATCGCGTTGTAGTGTTGGATCTGGGTGAGATACAGCGGCAACACGTAAATCGAGCCAAGTAAGGCCATACCCAAAATTAAATAGGCAAAGCAGGATAAGGCAAATTGCTTGTCTTTCAGTAGCCGCAAGTTCACCAGCGGACGGGGGTGTTGCAGTTCGTTAATCACAAAGTAGACGATGTTCACCACGGAAATCGCACTGAGCGTGAGAATAAATGATGAGCCAAACCAATCTTCACGATTGCCCTCTTCAAGCACCACTTCTAAGCAGCCAAGCCCTAATGCCATAGTGGCAATTCCGACCCAATCGGCTTTTTTCAGCAATGACAATGATAACGGCGTATCTTCTAGCCCGTAGCGGATCATGGCTATCACCAGCATTGCTGGTGGAATATTGATGTAGAAAATATAGTGCCACGACAGATTTTCCGTCAGCCAGCCACCAAAGGTCGGTCCAATAGCAGGCGCAAACGTCGCCGTGACACCGAACATCGCCATACCAATCGCCCGTTTGTTGGCAGGTAGCAGTTGCACCACCAGCGAGAAAGCCAGTGGGATCAGCGCACCGCCACTAAATCCTTGCATGGCGCGAAACACGATCATCGCACTCATGTTCCATGACAGTGAGCACAAAAAAGATGACAGCGTAAACACCGCGGTGGTCCATGTCAGATAGCGCCGTACGCCCAGCGCCCGCGATAACCAGCCACTGAGCGGGATCGCAATCATCTCTGCCACCAGATAGGAGGTCGAGATCCACGAACTTTCGTCCAAGGTCGCCGACAGCGCCCCTTGAATATCTTTTAGCGATGCATTGGTGATTTGAATGTCGAGAATGGCCATAAAGGCCCCAATCAACCCACCCAAGAGGGCAATCCAGTTTTTGAGCGGTACGTGATCGCTGTAGGCATCGGCCGTTAACGCAGTCGCGGTCATCTTCAGCCTCGTGTATCTACCGTTGCAATCACGGATAGCCCAGGCAATAACTTGGCTTTAAGTGGCTGATCGGGGATCCGGACTTTAATCGGCACCCGCTGAACAATTTTCGTAAAGTTCCCCGTGGCATTTTCAGGGGGCAGCAGCGCAAACTGTGCGCCCGTGGCTGGCGAGAAACTATCGACCACGCCATGCAGTACTTGTCCGGGAAAGGCGTCCACTTCAATATCCACCGATTGCCCCGGCTGAATATGCGCGAGCTGTGTTTCTTTAAAATTCGCTTCAACCCACACCTCCCCTTGAGGCACCAAGCTGACTAACGGCATACCCGGTTGAACCAGCATGCCAACGCGCAAGCTCCGTTTACCAATCACCCCATCAACAGGCGCATAAAGGCGGGTATCATCCAAGTTAAGCTGCGCTTGAGTCAGCTTAGCGGTGGCGTCATCAATCGCAGCTTGGGCTTGTTTCAGCTCACTGGCTAACACGGCTAATTGGTCACTGGCGGCATGATGCGCGGCTTTAGCCTGTTCTAACTGGGCGAGTCGCACTTTTTGCTGCGCAAGTTGGGCATCCAATTCATCTTCAGAGGAATAATGCTGCGCGATTAAACGCTGGGTACGGGCCACTTGTTGCTTGGCGCGATCGTACTCAGCTTGCGCGGATGCCATCTGACTCGCGGCTTGGCGGATCTTGCTGTGCTGTAAGGTTTGCTGTGCGTGCAGATGCTCGACATTCGCGCTTGCCGAGGCGAGTGCTGCTTTAGCTTGGGAGACCGCGGTACGATAATCGCGATCGTCAATTTCGGCCAATAAGGTTCCGGCTTTTACAAACTGGTTATCGTCGACATATCGGGCCACGATATAGCCAGAGACTTTGGGACTGATGGTAACGATGTCCCCTTTTAGGTAGGCGTTATCGGTCGACACATGATACTGCCCTTCCATCCACCAGTACCCTGCGCCAAGCACACCAATTACGAGGAATATCAAGGTCGCCAATAGTGGCGCTTTAACGCGTTTCGAAGCGGTTGAGGCTGTCATGAGGTCTCACTAATGTTAATTAAATCAATACCAAGCAAAGTGTTTCGAATTGTAAACCAATCGTATTAATTAATAATCGCGCTATAATCAAAAACACTGTTGCACAAATTAACCTAATCAGAGGAAGGATGTTGGACTTCAATGCGCTCGCCATCCTAGTGAAAGTGGTGGAATTAGGCAGTTTTACGCAAGCGGCTGAGGCACTGGGAATGACAAAATCGACGGTCAGCCGAAAAGTCTCTGATCTTGAGCGCAATCTAGGTGTGCGTTTGATCACGCGCTCCACGCGCAGTTTAAAGCTGACCACAGAGGGCGAGCGCTTTTACCAATCGTGCCTGTTGGCGAAAGACATCATGGAGCAGGCGGAAGTTGAAATCACCGCTCACCAAGAATTGATCCAAGGGGATTTAAATGTGGTGATGCCCGTTGAGCTCGGTCATCAGGTATTGGGGCCTTACATCAATGAGTTCATCAAGCTGCATCCGCATATTCGCGTGCACCTTGAGATGAGTAACCGTGAAGTCGACATTATTGGTGAAGGTATTGATCTCTACGCGCAAGTGGGGACACGCAAAGACTCAAACCTCGTTTCACGCCTGCTCACCAAYTCAACCCGTGTGGTAGCGGCAAGCCCAGCGTATTTGGCCGAAACTGGCATGGTGCAAAGTCCTACCGATCTTCGTTCACCGCATCGCCAAGTCAAAGTGTATAACCAAGCGGTGAAGCTGTTAGCGTGGGAGTTATTTGACAAGCAAGGGCAGAGTTTTAGTGTCGACCTCCCCTATCAGCTGCGGGTCAACACCATTACAGCCTCGTTGCAGGCATGCCTTGATGGCCTCGGCATTGCGGTATTACCGACGTTCTTATGTCGTCCTCACTTTGAGTCAGGTCGTTTAGTCCAACTGCTTAGCAACTGGCAAATGCCGACGGTACCCATCAGCTTGGTGTATGCCAATCGTACCTTGATGCCCAAACGACTCCGCACTCTGATTGACTATTTAGTAACGCGCCTAAACGAAGACATGCAACAAGGTGTGAGTGCCACACATATCGACTAATAGGCGACCGCTCACCGTGAAGGCGTGACCGCAAGCCGCGAATAAAAAAAGCTGCCAATAGGCAGCTTTCTGGGTCTCGATCATTCGCCAATTAGCGAATATCAATCTCTGCAAAGTTTTTAATCACATCATCCAGCGCTTTCATTTGCGCAAGGAAAGGCTCGAGTTTATCCAGCGGTAGTGCTGAAGGGCCATCACAACGTGCGTTGTCTGGATCTGGATGCGCCTCAATGAACAAGCCCGCAATCTTGGTCCCTAAACCAGCACGCGCTAAATCTACTGTTTGTTGGCGACGGCCACCAGATGCAGCGCCCATAGGATCGCGACATTGCAGGGCATGAGTAACATCAAAGATGATGGGGCTGCCATTGGAGGCCTTTTTCATCACATCAAAGCCCAGCATATCTACGACYAAGTTATCGTAACCGTGGCAGCTGCCACGCTCACACAAAATCACTTTCTCGTTGCCGCACTCCGCGAATTTATCCACGATATTCCCCACTTGGCCTGGGCTCATAAACTGGGGTTTTTTCACGTTGATCACCGCATCGGTTTTGGCCATCGCTGCCACCAAGTCGGTTTGGCGGGCCAAGAACGCTGGCAGTTGGATCACGTCCGCCACTTCCGCTACGGGTGCCGCTTGCTCTTGCTCATGAATGTCGGTGATCACTTTGACGCCAAAGGTGCTTTTCAGCTCTTCAAAGATCTTCAGGCCTTCTTCCATTCCCGGTCCACGGTATGAGTGTACGGATGAACGGTTCGCCTTATCAAAGGAGGCTTTAAAGACATAAGGGATGCCCAGTTTGTCCGTTACCTTGACGTAGTGCTCACAGATTTGCATCGCTAAATCGCGAGACTCCAGCACATTCATGCCAGCAAACAGCGTAAAAGGACGGTCGTTAGCCACTGGCATATCGCCAATATGAACGGTTTTTTGCGTCATGGTCAGTTCCTTGGTCGCACTAAACGTAGCGCGCTAATGTAAAGTCGGTTGTTCTTCGTTGAGCACTTTCACTTGCATCTTTAACAGCTCTGCCGCCGGATCATCCGGGCATTGCTCAATAAAGTACTCATAGTCGGTCGCCGCAACCCGATCACAATCGAGTTGCTGAAAGATATAGCCGCGATCGCGAATCTCGTATGGGTCGTCAGGGCTAAAGGTTAGCGCGAGTTCGCTACAACGTAATGCCATCGCGTACTTTTCTTCGCGCAATAACGCACTTTTGGCGACGGCCAACCAACGACCAATGATCGATGGGTGGTCACTCACTTCAAGGTGCGATGGCTCTAGCTCAGCAAACGGCCCTTGACTGCCTATCAGCCAACCACGCAGGGTTCGCATGCTAACACGCTCACCATCAAATGGATTGAGGTATACGGGGGTGTCTTCTAATTCATCAATGCGCAACAGCAGCTGAGTTGGAAAGCCTACCGGTTTGACGGGTAGCGAGAGGCGCTCACACAGGTACAAAAAGATCGCACCTAGCGAAACTGGGATCCCTTTTTTGCGCGACAGTACATGGTGAATAAAGACGTTCTCCGAGGAAAAGTATTGCTCGAAGTCGCCCGTAAATTGCCATTGATGATAGAAAAGGCGACGCAAGCCCTCGAGGCGCAAAGCCATATCGGGTTCGCTGCCCAGCAGATGTTCGGCTTCGTCCGCCAACAGCTCCAGTGAGGCCCGAACGTGATTAACATCGATCGACGGATCGAGCGCGTGGTTCAATGTTAAGGCGCCCTCTGCCAGTGTGAGCTGATCCAGTTGTTGATCGGTTAATGGCATCCTGTTATCCCATTAGGTGTGGTACTTTCGTTAACGCTAAATTGGCTGCTGCGTATGCCCAACCCAAGGCGCCAAAGAACGCAAAGGTGCGAAAGAGTTTGCCACGGCTGTAGTGCAAGGTGACAAATCCGAGCGCAATGTAAGCCAGTACACAAGTCAGCTTTTCGGTCATCCACGCCCCGCTTGGCGTAAATGGCACAAAACCTGTTACAAAAATCAGGCCAATTCCGGTGGTCAATAATACGGTATCGACAACATGGGGTGTCACTTTGACCCATTTTTTGTTGAGCATCTCACTGCCACGCATCACCCAGAAAAAGCGGATCACGAACAGCGAAAGGCTCAAGACAATACTCAATAAATGGGTATGCTTTAGTGCCATGTAGATCATAAAAAGTTCCTGCTTCCAGTCAGTTAGAATTATACGTTCTGAGCGACAGTGACTCTATCGAGCCCAGCGAGATCCTGCTGGGTTGCAATATTGCCCCATCCTTGTCGTTGCCAAAGCGCGCGCACTACTGCGCCTTGATCATAGCCATGCTCTACCATTAGCCAACCAGATGCGGCCAAATATGTCCGCGCAGTCGCACCAATGTGGCGAATATCTGCCAGCCCGCTCTCGTCTGCCACCAGCGCACTCGCTGGTTCAAACCGTACGTCGCCTTGCTGTAAATGCGGATCGGCACCGTCGATGTAGGGCGGGTTGCTGACAATCAGATCAAAAGGCTGCATGTCGCTGAGCGCATCAAACCAATCACTTTGAATAAAGTGCGCATTGGTGATTTGATTGTCGTGTGCATTCCGGCTGGCTAATAATACCGCCTCAGGCATCACATCGACGCCCACCACGGTGGCATCGGCACGCTCTGATGCAATCGCCAATGCAATCGCCCCCGTGCCTGTGCCTAAATCCAATACCCGACAGGGCTTATCCGGTAACACCGCCAGTGCTTGCTCGACTAACAGTTCCGTTTCTGGGCGTGGGATCAAGGTCGCGGGCGACACCGACAGGCGCAGCGTCCAAAAGTCGCGATAGCCAAGAATATACGCCACGGGTTCGCCTTGCAGACGACGCGCAAACAGCTGACGAAACTGGGCAAGCTGAGCAGCGGTCAGTTTACGGTCAGGCCAGGTATACAAATAACTGGTGGGCTGATCGAGCACGTGACAAAGCAGCACCTTCACGTCAATGGCCGCCGAGCCATGCCCGACAGCGCTTAATTCATGGGTACTATCCGCTAACAGTGCGCTAATCGTGGCAGTCATAATTATTGTTGCTCTGACAACGCCGCGAGTTGGTCAGCCTGATGCTCTTGAATCACAGGGTCAACCAAGCTATCCAAATCGCCTTGCATCACTTCATCTAAACGATAAAGGGTTAAGTTAATACGGTGATCAGACACTCGGCCTTGTGGGTAGTTGTAAGTACGGATACGGTCGGAGCGATCGCCTGAGCCTAACAAGTTACGACGTGTTGAGGCTTCTTCGGCAGCGCGCTTTTCTTCTTCCGCTTTAATCAAACGAGCGGCCAGTACTGACATCGCTTTGGCGCGGTTTTTGTGCTGCGAACGTTCGTCCTGACACTCCACCACAGTGCCGGTTGGCAAGTGGGTAATACGAATGGCTGAGTCGGTGGTGTTAACGTGCTGACCACCCGCACCCGATGCACGGAAGGTGTCCACTTTCAAGTCAGCAGGGTTAATCTCTGGAATTTCTGCTTCTGGCACTTCAGGTAAAATGGCAACGGTACACGCAGAGGTATGTACGCGGCCTTGTGATTCTGTCGCCGGCACGCGCTGGACACGGTGGCCGCCAGATTCAAATTTCAGCACACCATATGCGCCCTCGCCTGCCACGCGCGCGATCACTTCTTTAAAACCGCCGTGCTCACCATCGCTCGCGCTGATGATTTCAATCTTCCAGCCACGTTGCTCGGCATAACGGCTGTACATACGGTATAGGTCGCCTGCGAAAATCGCGGCCTCATCACCGCCAGCGCCGGCACGGATCTCAAGGAAGCAGTTGCGATCATCATTAGGGTCTTTAGGGAGGAGCAAGATTTGCAGCTCGTCGGTCAAGTCGGCAATGCTCTGCTTGGCCTGTTCGACTTCCTCTTGCGCCATTTCGCGCATCTCTGGATCGTCCTCATTTGCCATTTCTTCTGCGGCTACCAAGTCTTCTTGTGCTTGCTTGAACTGACCAAAACACTTAATCACTTCTTCAAGCTGAGAGTATTCTTTTGACAGCGCACGGAACTTGTTCTGATCGTTAATGATCTCTGGCGTACCCAACAGGTGCTGAACTTCTTCATAACGCTCGGCCAGTGATTCTAGCTTGGCTAAAATTGATGCTTTCATAAATCTCTTCGTTAGTTATCACTGTCCAGCCCAAGACAGGCACGCATCACCGCCAGTTTTTCTGGCTCACCATTTTGTGCTGCTTGCTGCATTGCCTGTGTCGGCGTATGGATCAGTTTATTTGTTAGACGATTGCTCAATTGGCGCAATACGCTTTCGGCATCTGCGCCATTGGCCAACGCCTGAATGCTTTGTTCAAGCTCGGCTTGTTTGATCTGCTCCGATTGAGTGCGGAATTGCTTAATACTATCAACCGCCTCTCGTGAGCGTAGCCAACGCATGAAATCGGCGCTTTCTTCCGTCACGATCGCTTCGGCTTGGATCGCGGCTACTTTACGCTGTTCGCGATTGCGTTCCACGATAGATTGCAAATCATCCACACTATACAGATACGCGTCGGCTAGGTTGCCCACTTCTTCTTCAATGTCTCTTGGCACGGCGATATCGATCAGCAACATTGGCTGGTGACGGCGCTGTTTCAGTGCTTTTTCTACCATGCCTTTACCGATAAGCGGCAACGGGGCGGCCGTTGAGCTAATCACGATATCTGCTTTCGCCAAGTGCTCTGGGATCGCTTCAAGCCCAATCACCTGCGCATTAAATTGGTCTGCCAAACACTGCGCACGAGATTGAGTCCGATTGGCCACGATAATGTTGCTGCACTTGTGTTCATGCAGGTGCTTGGCCACTAATTCTATCGTCTCACCGGCCCCGACCAGTAAGGTGGTGACGTCGGATAACGACTCAAAGATCTGACGCGCTAAGGTACAAGCCGCAAAAGCAACAGAGACCGCATTGCCGCCGATGTCCGTTTCGGTTCTCACCCGCTTGGCAACGGCGAACACTTTTTGAAACAGCTTTTCCAGCGGGCCCGCAATCAGATTGGCTTTTCCGGAACTGGCATAAGCCTGCTTCACTTGGCCTAGAATTTGTGGCTCACCGAGTACCAAAGAGTCCAACCCACACGCTACGCGCATCAGGTGTTTCACCGCCGCTTGTTCCTCGTGATAGTAAATGCTTGCCATCAAGCTATCACTGCTTAGGTGATGAAAATTGGTCAACCAATCCACCAGCACGCCGATCCCCGGCTGACGCATGTCGGCGTACAGCTCAGTACGGTTACACGTTGAGACGATCACACAGCTTCGCACTTGAGGGTGGTCGGTCAGTTGCTGCAACGCTTGTTCCAGTTGTTGCGGCGAAAAGGCGACTTTCTCCCGCAAGTCAACGGGGGCCGTTTTGTGATTGATTCCGAGAACTAACAGGCTCATGAAGCGTTGTTACCGACAGCACCAGTAAGGATTGGAGCGGAGGATTTTACTTGATGGCCCCCGTGAATTAAAGCGAACATTGATATGCATCATCCTCTTGGCGTGGAAATGTGAAGCCTCGCGAGATTGGTGGCTTCCTCGCCAAACCCGTACCGCATGCACGGATACAGGCACGATAGGCGTCTTCTTTCTCCGCACAGCTTGTGGCAAAGTAAGCGCATCACGGCCCTGATGCCGCTTTATTGACGTCAAAGAAAGGATACTCAGCACATGCTTGCTCCCCTACGCGCCTGCGTCATCGCCGCCTGTATTGCCATTTTATCGGGCTGTGCCACCGCTCCACCACCGTCGACCCAATGGCAAGCGCATCAGTCGGCGTTAACGGCCATCGATAGCTACACGGCGAAAGGCAAGGTCGCGTTTATTTCACCCCAAGAGCGGTTTTCAGCGAATTTGTATTGGCATCATCAGCCAAAACAATCCACGCTCCGTCTGACCAATTTTTTAGGGACCACGCTGCTCTCGCTGACTATCGGTCCACAGCGTGCCACCGTGGTGGATGACCAAGGCCAAGTTTATACCGACTCAAATGCAGCTCGCYTAATTGAGCGGTTGACCGGCATGTCGTTACCGATTGACGCGCTGCCCGCTTGGTTGCTTGGCTTGCCACAATCGCGAGATCAATTTGAGCTCGGCGATGACAACCGCCTCGCCCGTTTAAGTAACGCCCAAGGCTGGACCATTGATTATCTCGGTTACGATGGTAGCACGCAGCCGGCGCTGCCTTCGCGTATCACCTTAAAAAGCCCCCAGCAAACCGTAAAGCTGGTTATCTCCAATTGGACGCTTGATGATGAATGACACCACATTTTGGCCCGCTCCCGCCAAACTGAACCTCTTCTTGTATATCAATGGCCGCCGTGAGGACGGCTACCACGAACTCCAAACCTTGTTTCAGTTTTTGGACGTGGGCGATACCCTTGCCATTACGCCTAACCAAACAGGGACGATCAGCCTCAGCCCTGCCATGGAAGGAGTGAAAGAAGACGATAACTTGATTGTCAAAGCCGCCAAGGCGCTGCAAGCCCACACAGGATGTCCCTACGGGGCGCACATTGATATCGACAAACGGCTCCCTATGGGCGGTGGATTAGGTGGCGGGTCATCAGATGCCGCCACCACCTTGGTTGCGCTCAATCATTTATGGCAGACCCAGGTCAGCGCTGATGAATTGGCGGCTCTTGGATTGCGTTTGGGCGCTGACGTGCCTATTTTTATTCATGGTCAGGCAGCATTGGCTGAGGGCGTGGGTGAAAAATTTACACCGGTGTTACCGGAAGAAAAAGTTTACTTAGTGGTTAAGCCGGACGTGTCGATTTCGACCGCTGCAATTTTCACGCATCCTCAGTTGCAAAGAAACACGCCAAAGCGCACAGTTTCTGAGCTAATGGGGCAAAAATACGAAAACGATTGCGAAAAGATAGCCCGTAAACAATTCCCCGAGGTTGATAAGGCTGTTTCGTGGCTGCTAGAATACGCGCCGTCTAGGATGACTGGGACAGGCGCGTGCGTGTTTGCCGAGTTTGACACCGCACAAGATGCCCAGGCCACACTCGACATAATGCCTAACTGGCTGACAGGGTTTGTTGCACGTGGGTTGAACCGTTCACCCCTACTTGATGCGCTACAGCAGCAAACTGTGAGTCAGTGACTACTAAATGGATGCAACCCGAGGTTTCCACCGTGCCTGATATGAAGCTGTTCGCTGGTAACGCGACACCCGTTCTCGCCCAACGTATCGCAAACCGTCTTTACATGTCACTGGGTGACGCCACTGTCGGCCGTTTTTCTGACGGCGAAGTGTGTGTTCAGATTAACGAGAACGTGCGCGGTAGTGACGTGTTCGTCCTCCAATCTACCTGTGCACCGACCAATGACAACTTAATGGAATTGGTCGTGATGATAGACGCGTTCCGACGTGCATCGGCAGGTCGTATAACCGCAGTAATCCCTTACTTTGGTTATGCCCGTCAAGACCGCCGCGTACGTTCCTCCCGTGTTCCTATCACCGCAAAAGTTATTGCAGATTTTCTTTCTAACGTTGGCGTTGACCGCGTCCTCACCGTTGATCTCCACGCAGAGCAAATCCAAGGCTTCTTCGACGTGCCTGTCGACAACATCTTTGGCACCCCTGTTTTGCTTGAAGACATGCTAGCGAAGAACTTGGAAGATCCTGTTGTTGTCTCTCCTGACATCGGCGGCGTGGTTCGTGCGCGTGCAACCGCGAAACTGCTCGACGATACCGACATTGCCATCATCGATAAACGTCGTCCACGTGCGAACGTGTCTCAAGTTATGCACTTGATTGGTGACGTTGAAGGCCGTGACTGCATCATCGTTGATGACATGATCGATACCGGTGGTACCCTGTGTAAAGCCGCTGAAGCGCTGAAAAACCGTGGTGCTAAACGTGTATTCGCTTACGCGACTCACCCTGTATTTTCTGGCGACGCGCCGAAAAACATTGCGGAATCTGTCATCGATGAAATCGTGGTGACCGACTCCATTCCGCTAAGCGCAGAAATCCAAGCGACCGGGCGAGTCTCACAACTGACTCTGTCTGGCATGCTAGCGGAAGCGATTCGCCGTATCAGCAACGAAGAATCCATCTCTGCGATGTTTAATTCGTAATAGACGCATCCTTAGTAACAGCGCCCTGCCTCTGTGCAGGGCGTTTTTTTATCTGTCTATTTTCAGTGCTGACTCGACCGCTGAGTCGTAACAATGGTAGGATATGGCGCCTTTTGGGGTGGGCAGAATGCTCACCGGCTATGATGGGTAGATAAACAGCGAGAAACATCGTGAGTAATCAGATCCGCTTATTAGTTGGATTGGCCAATCCGGGGCCAGAATATGCCCAAACACGCCACAACGCGGGCGCTTGGGTCGTGCAAGAACTTGCGCGGATCCACAATGCACCGCTGAAAGAAGAAAAAAAGTTTTTTGGCCTGACCGGCCGCATTACCGTACACGGTCAAGATCTGCGTTTGTTGATCCCAACCACTTACATGAATTTGTCCGGTAAAGCCGTTCAAGCATTGGCTAATTTTTACAATATTCCCGTCGATGCCATCATGGTGGCGCATGACGAGCTAGACTTGCCACCGGGTGTGGCAAAGTTTAAGCAAGGCGGTGGACACGGAGGGCACAATGGCCTGCGTGACATCATCAGCAAATTAGCTAACGATAAATCGTTCTACCGACTCCGGATTGGTATTGGCCATCCGGGTCACAAAGACAAGGTAGCGGGATATGTGCTCACCAAAGCCCCCGCCAACGAGCAAAGCCTGATCGAACAGGCCACGGACGAGGCGGTTCGTAGCCTCGATATCTTGCTCAAAGACGATCTTGCCAAAGCGCAAAACCGTCTGCATACCTTCAAAGCACAGTAATTTTTGATTAAAGGGTTACCATCTCATGGGTTTTAAATGTGGCATCGTGGGCCTACCAAACGTAGGTAAATCCACTCTGTTTAATGCACTGACCAAAGCTGGCATTGACGCAGCTAACTTTCCATTCTGTACCATCGAGCCAAACACTGGCGTGGTGCCTGTGCCTGACTTGCGCTTGGATGCGTTAGCCAAGATTGTTAACCCCCAAAAAGTGCTGCCAACCACCATGGAATTTGTGGATATCGCGGGACTGGTAGCCGGTGCATCACGTGGTGAAGGTTTAGGAAATAAGTTCCTCGCCAACATCCGCGAAACCGATGCGATTGGCCACGTGGTACGTTGTTTTGAAAACGACAACATTGTTCACGTTGCCGGTAAAGTCGACCCTGCAGATGACATCGATGTTATCAACACCGAGCTGGCACTGGCCGACCTTGAAAGCTGTGAGCGCGCCATTCAGCGCAACACCAAAAAAGCTAAAGGTGGCGACAAAGACGCCAAGTTTGAGCTAACAGTGCTTGAAAAACTGCTGCCTGTGCTGGAAGAAGGCAACATGTTGCGTTCTGTCGAGCTAAGCAAAGAAGAAGAAGCGGCAGTACAATACCTCAACTTCTTGACGCTTAAGCCCACTATGTACATTGCCAACGTCAACGATGATGGCTTTGAAAGCAACCCTTACCTCGACAAAGTACGTGAGATTGCCGCGCAAGAAGGTGCCACCGTGGTTGCCGTGTGCGCGGAAATTGAAGGCGAAATTGCCGAGTTAGACGCCGAAGAAGCGGCTGCGTTCTTGGAAGAAATGGGGCTGGAAGAGCCAGGCCTTAACCGTGTGATTCGCGCCGGTTATGAACTGCTTACCCTGCAAACCTATTTCACGGCGGGTGTTAAAGAAGTGCGTGCTTGGACCGTGCCAATTGGAGCCACTGCTCCGCAAGCGGCGGGTAAAATCCACACTGACTTCGAAAAAGGCTTTATCCGTGCTGAAGTGGTCGGTTACGAAGACTATATTGCGAACAATGGCGAAAGCGGCGCGAAAGAAGCCGGTAAATGGCGCCTAGAAGGCAAAGACTACATCGTAAAAGATGGCGATGTGATCCATTTCCGCTTTAACGTATAAGCGCGTAATGCCTCTTGGGTGAGTTGTCGAGACCCCACCCTTGTCAGATAAAACCAGCCTCCAGGCTGGTTTTTTTCTTCCCACCGTTCAACACGATCCGCCACCTCCTCGGTAGGCTTTGCCGCTAAATTGTCCAAAATGGCGATTATTGCAGCCAATGAATGCAAAATCGCAAAAAAAACAATAACCAGACCTTGACGACTTTGGCCCAGAGCCGCATAATTCGCAGCGTCTTAAGGCACTACGCCTGACAGAGTGGCTACGTAGCTCAGTTGGTTAGAGCACATCACTCATAATGATGGGGTCACAGGTTCGAATCCCGTCGTAGCCACCATTATTTTTATAATTCGGTCTGCGTTTTCGTCACCGGGTTATCCACCTTTTGCGGAGGTGGCGGAATTGGTAGACGCGCTAGCTTCAGGTGCTAGTGTCCGAAAGGACGTGAGGGTTCAAGTCCCTCTCTCCGCACCAAGTTAGGCAACGCCTACTGGGGTATCGCCAAGCGGTAAGGCAACGGGTTTTGATCCCGTCATTCCCAGGTTCGAATCCTGGTACCCCAGCCATATAAAAAAGCCCACATCATGTGGGCTTTTTTGCGTTTAGGTAAATAACGTGACTAGTAGCGTTTTTCGCATGCGGAATAGTGGGTGTTTTGTCCTCCTAATGCACATCGCATTTCAAGCGTAAACGCAGTTCCTTATCCCTCGAGCCAGTCAAAAACAGCAAAGCTAGGTACGCGCCGATGCTCTTGTCCTCATGGTTCAGAGCGTGACCTATAAACTCCTCTAGCTGAGATTCGGACAAGTAACCAGTGCGCACATTATCTTCTTTCGACAAGCTGACCTTGTCAGCAATGAGTGGCGCGTCCATCAACTTGTATGCCTGACGATTGATCGTTTTGAGCAGGGCTAGAGCACGGTTTATCGAAGCAGGAGCATAAGGCTTGCCTTTAATCGTAACGGCGTTTTGCATCTCCATTTGGACTTTGATGATATCGGCGGCGGTTAGGTCATGAATCGATATGTGATGGATAGACTTTGCTAAACGAAATCGCGCTGCGTCGTCCTTCCAACTGCGTTCCTGTTTAGCCAGTGGCAGATACACTTCATCAAAAAACCGTTCCAGAGTCATCGTCTTCTCGGTAGTCTGATTGTCACGCTCAAGCTTGGGAACAACGCCTTCTATAATTTGCTGGCGATGCTCTTTGGCTGTTTTGCGTAATGTGGCGAGGTCAGTTTCAGGGGGCTTACCAAGACCAATACTTGCCTTCTTACCTGTTACCGGACTGGTATAACGCAGCAGGAATCGTTTCCCGCCAGACTTACCCACTAAGCAGCGAACACCAGTAGGTAAGCCACTGTCTTTCATAGCAGATAAATTGACTTCGTAATCGGTGGATTTAGCGGTTCTAGGGTTGAGGTTAAGATTGTTGAGTAAAGTGGTGGTGAGTCGTTGTGATTTTCTCATTCAAACCTCATTAACTAGATATTCAATTAGTTAATATCTGTTTAAACAAGCGTTTATTGCGGTTAAGTAAAAGCTGAACAACATAAGAATATGTGTAATCCAGCTTATCTTTTATTCGACTAATCAGTCACTGGATTTTTTTGACTTATCCTGAGGTATGGCAGGTGAAGTTTTTCCTTCTCCCTTTATTAAATTAGACGTCATATCATTGATTTTTGACTCTGTTTTTTCAGGTATACTTTGAGTACTTGTATTACCAATATCAGGTGCCTTCTCACCCATACAAAAAATCAATATTGTTAAAACAAGTAAAACGCCACCGATCCCTAAATAAAAAATCTTTGCTTTCGTTGTACTTCTGACATCTTTAAATTTCAGGATACTGACAGCGCTTTCTTCACCAATCTTTCCCGTTAGATTGATATTAGGTAATTGAGACTTGATTTGTTCCTCCATCTCAATTCCCTTGAGAACAGCCCCTTTTAGAAGTGGGTGATACCAATAAACATCTACTAAAAAAACCAGCATCCAAACAATAAAAGAACCAAGAGCAAGAAAGGAGGCAACAGGAATATTATATCCTACCACTTCAGCTTCATATTGGGATTTTAAGCTTACACCGATCGCACTGATAAAGGCAGAAACGATTAATAATCCAAAGTTTCTAACCTTCATTTCAAGGTCGTTAAAGTGTTGTTGAACATCAACTATTTTCTTCCATACCTCCACATTTAGTTTCAAATGTTCAAGCTCAATGTCTTTTTCATCACTCATGAATCAGCACCTTTAAACGTTTGAAAATCAAATATATCTAATATCTCGGAGAAACTATCTACCGTATAAGTTGGTGGGATATGATGATAATTATCTTTAATTTTCTTTTCTCGCTCTACGTCTTCATCAGTCCAATGAGTAACAGCTCTCAACAACTCATAACCTTCAGCATTGTTTTCAAAATGAGCAGTACCATATCTCGCAAATACATCTGTAACACATGCCTGCTGAGCCATCTCAATGTCTTTCATTTCACTATCACCGATGTAAACACAATCTTCTACATCAGCCCCGAGGTCATCTATAATATCTAGTAATAACTTCGGGTTAGGCTTCGTCTCTCCTTCGGGAGTGTGTTTTAGTTTGGTTAGTGAAAAGCTGAACTTTGTTCCTGAGCCTAATTCCTCAGGAAGCTCGTGATCTGGTGGTGAGAACAAGTAATCAATGTAGTTATCCAAACCCAGCTTCTTCAGTCGATATGAAGTGTAGTATGACTTAGACTCTGTATACGCAATAACTAGGACACCAATGCTTTTTAAAGCTTTAAGAGTGTCTTCTACTGTGGGATATAAACGCAGGTGTTTTTTTCTTTCAGACCGAAAAGCATGAATGGCTTCATCGAGCGCTTCATTGATCCCATCTTCAGAACCATACATATCAAGCAAAGACGGCAAGTTTTGTAGTAAGAAGGCATACTCAGCGGTACCGTGTTCTTGGTGAATTTTCTTAACTTCAGGCAGGATCACGTCACTACATAAGCCTGTAATCTCGTACACCTTGTCAAACATCGCCGAGTTACTAGCATACCAAATGCTAAACCAGTCAAATAAAGTGTTGTCTAAATCGGTAATGAGTACAGTTTTTTTCATTTAGCTACTCTAATCTAAGTCGTAAGTCGCGGGAATCTAGCTTCCCGACAGGTTAACACCAGTGAGCAACCATTCAAAGGTAAGCCATTATCATTCACGACGGAAGTAACTAAGTAACACCAAAAATCATACTTCCAAAACACTCAAAATGAGAATTAGGTTGATATTGATATCACCAACGTACTTCCACCACCCAGAGGGTGTTCATAGTTCTGTGTCACCCGGCGTTTAAAGATCTACGTAGTCGTCGAGCCGTCCTTCGAAGTGGATGCTCAGTTGGGACAATGTCAGGTTCCAATTCTGCACCGGATGCGTCCACTTCTCTGACGCCTTCAACATACCTGCATACAGCAACTYGAGCAATGCGTTCTCGTTAGCAAAGCCACCCTTGG
>NZ_MUFO01000034.1:0-37050 GCF_001995345.1 Salinivibrio sp. IB872
CCAAGGGTGGCTTTGCCAACGAGAACGCATTGCTCAAGTTGCTGTATGCAGGTATGTTGAAGGCGTCAGAGAAGTGGACGCATCCGGTGCAGAATTGGAACCTGACATTGTCCCAATTGAGCATCCACTTCGAAGGACGGCTCGACGACTACGTAGATCTTTAAACGCCGGGTGACACAGAACTATGAACACCCTCCAAATAGTCAGGCCTTCAGCCTGGCTGTTTTTCCCTTATCTCAAGCGGGTAACTAGTAGCAAGCTATAGGTTGCTTAAACTGCTTTTGCCCCAAGACGTGTTTAGGACGTATGAAGCCATCATGATGGTTTATTTTGGAAACAAGCTATCGGACTCAATTGTGCAAGAGGTTCTTGCACAATTGCTAAACAACCTGTTTAGTTGTGTGACGCATAGCTATTTTTGGTTTGGCTCTGCTAAAATCCATCTCACATGAACGCCTGTTGACGAGTCTTTTCTTTTGATCAACTTTTTGTCTCTTAGTCGCCCAAATTGATAAGTGACTTTTTCAGAATTATCTATTCCTAATAAATCTCTAGTTTGCCTATTACTAATCTCGCCATGCTTTTCCAGAAACTGGAGTATAAGCTTTTCAGGTTCTTGATTAAGACTATGTCTGAGGATAATTTTTACGTAATTTCCGTCTTCAATTATCTCAGGCTCTTTCAATCCTAATTCCTTCATTCTCTGGATTGCAGTATTGATGCCTTCGCCCAAATCTTTATTTGGGGAGTCCTTATATTTCGATAATATTCGAACTAGTTTGGAGTTTCTAGAAAAGCGGTTCTCTAGTATGTTATCAGCAGTGACAAAGCCTGCGAATCGCCCTGGGCTTTTAAATTCGATACGGTTATTAAAGATACTCACATGTACGTGATCTGAAATGGAGTAATCTCTGTGTAAGACAGTGTTGACGAGGATCTCCCATATTGTTTCTTTAGGGTATTTTGTCTCCACTAATCCTTCAATTTTCCATACTTTATTTTTAGTTAAAAATTCGCTAATCACATCATATGCATCATTGATCTGTTGGTATAACGCTCCTTCAATAGAAGCATTGTCGTCCGTAAGGGCATCTCTATCTATATCGTCATCCGCAGTATCGTAGCGTACGACTTTAATAGCACATTGTTTAGGAAGGGCAACTGATGGGTTTTCATGGAATAACAGTATTGAAGCCACAGTAGGAACCCATTCAGGCGTGATTAGTTTTTCTTTAGAGAGAAAACTGATAGGTTCCGGAGCTCGTAGTGGTAGATCAGATAAAAATCTTTGAAGCTCATTACTTTCATCTAGTTCTTCTATTCTACATTCATGTATGAGGGAGTCTTCTTCTGATTTGATCCCCTTTGCATGTGTTAACTCAAGAATTTTAACAGGGGCAGTTACTGGTTGAGATTGAGCTCCGACTCTAACATATATCTTCTTATCAGCAGTTTCATGAACAGCTAAACCTTTATTTATCTTTAAACGTAATACATAGTTTCTAGATTCATTGACTCGCGTTAAAAAATCAAATCGAAAGTCTACAGAAGGAACAAGCTCGCTGAGAGCTTGTATTAAAGAGTTGAATTCTTCCGTCGTTTCTCTACCTTGCCATCGCTTTTCAGGTGTTGGTTCATGCTTTTCATCGGCAATACCAATAACAACCTCTCCACCATCGGCGTTAGCGAATGCAACTGCTATTTTTTGGAGTTTGTTTCCTTTCAAACCAAATGCCTTGCGGTCAAAGAAATGATCTTCATCTTTCGTACAATAATAAAGTGCTTCATCTCCTTGTAGTTCTACGATTTTCAATTCCTTTGCCCCTTTTACTATAAAAACAAAAAGTAAACTGAATCCTATTGTTCAGCATATTTATCAGTCAATAGTTTCATACTTAAAGTGTTAAATGGCACATGTGGAGGTAGGAACACGGCGAGCGCATGAGTGTTTATTTTTCAACCATCGCCGGTATGCCTGCCGCTAAAATCTTTTCTAAGAAGCTGGTATTCATGAGACAACGCTTCTGTTTGGATACCAAACTGATCTTGGTTGGCTCTGCCCGCACCATGTTTGAGGCCATGTGTCGCAGACAGGCTACGTTCGCTGCGCCATTGTCTTTATAAATCTGGCAGGCGTCTTCAACCATATTGACATCTAACACCCAGTGCATAGCTTCAATGCCCCAATGCGAGCGTATAGCACGGCTTGTCTCATCGGCAGTCAGTGATTTTGAGCTGATATAGTAGCGATACTCCAGCGACATCGGACGCCCTTTTTCAACACGCAAAGACTCAACCATGACAAGGCTTTGTAGTGATGGCCAACGAGTAAAGTCGCCGGATAAGCATTCTTTATCAATTACATAGCACTGGCGCGACTCAGTACGGCCGTGGCCATGTTCAAACACAACATCGTCATTGAAGATTCGGCGCTGCTCACTGAATGCCGCGGTGATCGCGTTCGCTAACTTGCCTTGATTTTGTTTCACCGCTAATAAGTAATCACCACCCTGCTCAAGAATCGTCTTGGCAATCGTCGTTTGGCAGGCCATGGAATCGATGGTGACTAGCGCACCACGTAAGTCGAGCAGACGGATTAACTTGGGAATAGCACTGACTTCATTGCTTTTTTCGTCTGTCTTGAGCTGACCGAGCACCAGATGATTTTCACTGGCATACGCACTGACCATGTGGATCGTACTGCTTCTATCTTCACGGTTGTAAGAGCCTTTTAGGGTTTTGCCGTCGATCGCGACCACCTGGCCATCCGTCATTTGATGGACGGCTTTCATCCAATCGATAAAGCAGGCTTGAAAGGCGCTCGGTTCAATCGTGGAGATGGCACGAGCGATAGTATCGTCGGCAGGAATACCGTTTTTAAACATACCGTTACGCTTAAATCACTCATGGTGCCCTAGGATGTATTCTCGAATCTTGTACCATCCTTTCGACCCCGCAATCACCGCGCACAATGAAGCAAAAAGCAGGTCGAATAGCGGGTAGATTATCTTGGCATTCTGGCGATGATCATCAACGGCGCTGAAGTAGTCTTTAAATGTATCGATATCCACGGTATCTATCCCGAACTATTTTAGAATCGGCCTATATGATCACAGCAAAAGATGATCGTCAAACCGATACTTTTTTGGTCAAAAGACGTTCGCGATCTTGCCCTGAGCTCGCAGCCTTTTAGGTAGTCGCGTGAGTTAGTAGGTTTGCATGCATCTTTTTCAAAAATTACACAACAAACTGAAAAAGAAAACCGCGTGATAAGACTCAAAGTTTTGTAGGGCTTATCTTCTAATCAATGCCTCTGGTTGTATATTAAAAACGGGAGGAGAACGTGGCAAATTATAGAACAAGAAAAAAGAACGAAAAACGACTTCGCTTTGCAACATATGTAGGGTCTACAATGTCGCTGATGGTTGGCTCAATAGTTCAGCTCGAAAGAAATGCCCTGAGTAACTGGCCCACATTGGTCAGAGAATTGTTCATCTTTGTGAAAGACTGGGCACCTTTTCTAATACTGAGCGCCATTATTTTGATGGTGGTCCCCGCTACTATAAAACGATATACAACACCAGTAGTAATTCTGAGAAGTATCGAGAAAAAGCTGGACGTTTTTCGTGACTGGGTGTGTGTTGATAGTGAAGACGACTATAATGACAACCACAGGGTTACAGTATTTCAATACAAAAAGAGCTACTGGGGCATACTCTTTAATAGAAGAAACTGGACGTACAAGCATTTTCCTTGGTCTCTAGAACGCAATCCTCGTAGTGGTTGGTTAGTACCAGTAGTGAGGTCTGGACACTCAAGCAAACGTGCAAAAACCGTATTTTGGGCACCAGATGATGGGCCAAATTGTGAGGGGTTTGCAGGGAAAGCATGGGGAACAGACTGCATGGCTACTATAGATAGTCTACCATGTATTAAGAGTACGAGTAGTGATCAACAAAAAAACAAGTACTGTAAAGACACAGAGACTCCAAACCATTTAATAAACAAATATATAGAGAACGACAAGCCCCCTGCTAGGTCATTCGCGGCTTTCCCGCTCAAAGTAATGGGAGAAAACTGGGGAGTGGTGGTAATTGACAGCCAAAGTGCCAATGGTATAGATTTTAACCAAATTCAAACAGCAATGACTAAGCTTACACCAGTACTATCGATCCTCTTGGAGGAACTATGAAAAAAGGATGGCAGAAACTCAGCAGTTTTCTTTTTGAAGCGAGTAGCTCTGAAAGAAAACAGAGATATAGCCTTTATCTCTCTCCTTACGATGTTCCAGAGGCAATCAGACCGCTGGACTCGGGAAACTTTGTTGCCTTGGAGTTCAAGTACATCCCAGTGAACGAAAACCACATAGAAGTGACAGAACCTGAACTTAACAATTTAGTATTCGAGGTTGGAGAGAAAACAGGACGAGTATACAAAATTAAGATATCTAAGTTAATGATTAATAGCGAAGTTGAAATTTCTATTCAGCCAACTGAGATAGATAGTGCATTTGAGCATCTAGCAAGAAAGCTTGGCGCGAACGTTCATGGCAAATACAACGCTGCTAAACAAGCCACACAAAACTACTTATCGAGGCAAGCAGTCTCGATAGGCGTTGTTGATCAAATCAGTCACCTAACGCACTGATCCCAATGGGATGGCTCCCATCAATCAACTTGGTAACTGACAGGCATACCAAGTCTTATGACTTTGTTATTGCTTTCACGTTGGCCGATTATTCGCCAACTTGGGCATCGTTATTGCGTAGAGTCAGCAGAAGACTGATTAACGTTTTGTATCGGGACATGCCTGTTTCTGACAGAGAGCGTTGGTGATAACCCTCTTCTTGCTTCCAGTCTATCTAAGTTACTCCATTTCAAGGCGCTGACGACTGCATTGCGAGGGTAGCCATCCTCCCAGTAACCCGCATTGCTGCGTGGTGGAATGGTCGGTTTGATGCCTTTTTTCTTGAGCACTTGATGATAGGCTTTTGTATCATAAGCGCCGTCAGCACTGACTTAGGTGATGTTTCGGCGTAACGGGTTGAGCAGCGTCGGTAGGGCTTAATTGTCGCCGACAGACGCTAAGCTAACGACGGCAGAAATCACTTCATGTGTACTGTCGTCAATCGCGAGATGCAGCTTGCGCCAAACACGGCGTTTTTCCTTGCCATGTTTGCGCATTTTCCATTCTCCCTCGCCGAACACTTTTAAATCGGTGGCATCAATGAAAACGTGAGCAACTGGCCCACGACTGGGTAATCGGTAGTTAACTTCAACCGTCTTCGCCCGTTTACTGATACAACTGTATGACGGCGATTTTAGCGGTACGTCCATCAAGCCAAATATCGAGTCGAGAAAGCCTTGAAGGGCGCGAAGAGGGAGCTTAAAAATGCCTTTAACCATCAGTGCTGTTTCAATGGCACCATCGGTAAACGTAAAGCCTCTGCCTCGTTTGCCATGATGCTCTTTGCAGTGACAAGTCTGGATAGCGGCGTCATCAACCCAAAAGGTAATCGAACCACGGCTAATCAATGCTTGATTTTATTGCGTCCTATTGCTGATTTTGTACTTGGCTTTGCTCAACATCTGAGACCTATTTGAGGTTTTGATGATCTGATCGCGGCTTGGATGATTAGTTCAATGATTTAGGAAACAACGCCGATTTATCCAGCAATTACCCATTGGCGGTTGTCGTCAGTCGCCTCCATCATTGCGCGTAGAAGTTGTGCGCGGGCGTCGTCAGTGGGGGCTATCAGATCATAAATACCGCTGATTGGCTGGCCGTTTTCTTGGGTATCTACCCGCATGGCGGCGGCGCAGGTTTCGCCGTGTTGGGTGCCAATGCACAAAGAGACTGTAGCTTCGGCAATTTCTACGCCATCATGCAGGGCAAGCTGCGCGAAGTAAGCAAGCATGTCGGGGCGGGCATCGTCCGGCCACTGTGCCGCTTGTAGCTTGGCGTATTGCAGCATCAATGGATGGTTATCGACCCAATAAAGTGTCAAGGGTGCGTGGGCTGGGGCAGATGGCCGAGTCGCAGGAGTGGGTAACGTCTCTTCGGCATGGTAGCGCTCGAAACCGGCCAAGCTCTCAGCGGTTGGATATTGGGCTTGTTTAACATGGCAGGCCATCCAACGTTGCTTGACTTCAAAATGGGAAATAATTTCAGACGCGTCCATAAACACCACATGCGATAACAACAATCAACAGGCATCATAGCGGAGTGAGCAGAAATAACAATCGCTGCGCTACAGCACGCGAAAATAAAGCCTGCCAGAGATCACAGCCTCGATCTGATTGCGTTCAAACTGGGCAGACGGACTGTCCGTTGTCGCGTAAAATAGGAAGTATCAATAATGACTGATACTGCCTTTAGGTTCCCCTTTTATGTCTGGACAGCGGCTACGCGCACAATTTACCCGTCTTTATCATCACTTTAACGGGGAAGATTCGGATACCACGTTACAGGCGATTGCCGATATTTTGGTGTGTACACGGCGTAACGCGCGGATGGTCCTGAATAAGTTGGAGGAGCAGCATTGGCTGACGTGGGCGCCATCCGTTGGGCGAGGCAAATTGTCACGGCTGACGTTTTTGCGTACCGAGTCAGCCCTGCGTGACGAGCAAGCGGCCCATTGGTTAGCACAGGGCAAAATGGACCAAGCACTCGCCTGTTTGGATAACGATTCGACCAAGCTTGCGGCGTTGATCCAAAAGCAATTGGGGCCGAGCACCTTAAATGGTCGCCAGATTGTACGCTTGCCGTATTATCGTCAGCTTGAAAGCCTTGATCCGCGTACCCCCTTGCGCCGTTCTGAAGAGCACTTGGTGGGGCAGATTTTTAACGGGCTGGTGAAATACCAAGAGGGTAATAAGCAAGTCTGTGCGGATTTAGCTCACCATTGGGAGGCGCTTAGCCATACCCATTGGCGCTTTTATCTGCGCCCCGGCGTGCGGTTTCATGATGGCCGTATGATGCGTGAAGACGATGTGGTGGCGAGTTTGTCTGCGCTATCGTCTCGGCGGTTTTTTGCCCACATCGCTAAAGTGACATCACCTGCCGCACGGATCATTGATATAACGCTCTCGTCACCCGACCCGCGTTTTGATCATGCGTTAACTTTACCTGAAGCGGTCATTTTACCTGCCGATTGCGATCAGCAAAAAGGGTTTGCAGATCAGCCAATTGGCACGGGCCCCTATCGTGTGGCTGAGCGTCAGGATCACCGCTTGGTGCTCCAAGCATTTGATGATTACTTTGGCTATCGCGCGTTAACGGATGAAATCCAGTTGATGGTGTTTGATGAAGCGGCCATGTGTTATCTCACTCCGAGTACGGATCGTATGCCGGACTATGCGGTTAAGCCGCCAGCTGCGTTAAGCCAAAAGCTTGAAATGGACCAAGGGGCAGGGTACTTGATGCTCAATTGTCGTGATGGATTGGCGAAAAGTGCACGCTGGCGTGCTTACTTGCATGCCAAGTTGTCTTCCTTGCAATTGCTGCCGCGTTTAGCCGCGAACGGGATGGGTGAGTACCGCTTGTTTAATGCTTATGGTTTGATGCCCGGTTGGATCCATCACACCCAGCCGGTATCGATGCCAGAGCTACCGGGCCCGACGCGATTGAGTGTGGCTTATTTGGCGGACCATCCTCTTTATCCGCTGATCGCAACTGCCATTGAAGCGCATTTGGCCGAAGAAGGCATTCAAGTGGAAACCATGGCGCTGTCGCCAGATGCGTATTTTGGCGGGAAATACAGCCGAAAAATCGACATCTGGTTAGGGGCGATCAGTTTTGGGATCCGCGGGGAAGAAGGATTATTTAATTGGTTGGGTAATCACGATCTTTTCTTGCATGCGTTCACCGACGAGTTGCTAAATAAGGTTACCTATTACACTACCCGTTGGCGTGAGCAGGCTAAGCCAGATTGCGCTGAAGCCTTGGCGCGTGAGCTGGTTGCCCAGCAGGTGGTGCCGTTATTTCATATCTGGACGGGTGTGGTTGCCACGCCAGACTTGCAAGATGTGGCATCGAACGCAGTCGGTTGGTTCGATTTCCAATCGGTGTGGTACAAGCCAAGCGAGTAAGGGTTATTCTTCGACACCGAGCGGAAAGGTGGCAGTGAGTAGTAGGTACTTATGCAACGGCAGACCATCTTTTTTACGAAACAAAGGGTGGAAAATGCGATAGCGTCCGTCGGTCAGCCCCAATGGTTCGATGGTCTCGGCGAGGCTGGTGGTCGCACTGGTCAGTTTAATCCCTTGCGCGCGGTATGAGTCGGCATGAATCGGTTGATGGCCTAGCCACCAAGAAGGAATCGCTTTGCTGGCATTGGTTCTATCTATCCAGTGGTCGCTGACAATGATCACTCGCCCGGGCTCGGCCGGATTGGTAATACCGTGGTTGAGCAACCATGCGACATCGCGCACCAGTGCATCACGACAGGCCAAATTACCACTGAGTAGACGGTGGGCAAGAATGTAAACCGCGGCGCCATCTAGTTGCAATTGATAAACGGTTTGGCTGTGGGGACGACTGTCATCAAGCAAGTGAAACTGAGCGGGGCGGTCGTGCGCTTCCAACACGCGCATTAAACGACGTGCCAGTGCTTTACCCATGTGTGGGTCACGCATCCCGCGGTTATGCACCGTGGGGTAATGATGTTCGCAAAGCTTGACGCAATCTTGTTGAAATTGTCGAAGCGCGAGCGAGACGAGATCATCTAACAAAAACGAGCCACTCCTACCAAAACACGACTGATTTATCGCACGTCATAAAGTATGCATTATATCACCCAAATCGCCCAATAAATCAGAGAGAAACGCCACTCTGTGCGCACTTTCTCATCACAAGTCGGTATGATTGGGCGAAGTATGTCTAGTTCTGCCACTAAAAGAGATATCGGCAATGCAGGCGTCGGCTTGATAGTGGCGGCAGAGATTTGCCTCTATGTTTACCCGATAAAAGGCAAAAGCCATGATGAGTACACCAATGTTGGTCGAAGTATGACCGGTTTCGGGCGCATTGAAGCTTATAAATTGGAACGGTAATTGCAGTGCTAGGTATCTCTGTGACATGAACTCGATGGATGATAATGAAAACAATAGCTTGGCTATGTGGTTCGGCATGTTTACTTGCCGCTTCGATTTCTTTTCCGGCTCGGGCAGCTGATGGCTTGGCGGCCGGCGTTTTTCTGGGGTCGCCGATGTCCGGTGTGACCATCAAGCAAGACCAATTTAAAATTCAAGCTGGGATCGATAAGTTTGGGATTGCGATCGACGGGACGTGGAATTTAGGGGAATGGCTAGGCCGGATGGAATATGCGCCCATGTATATCTATGCTGGTGGTCAGTGGGTGGACGATTCTACCCATCAGTGGGGACCGAGAGCTGGGCTAGGGGTGACACTTCCCGTAGGCACCGGTGATGTAGAGTTGTTTGCGGAAGCCGGTACCACATGGTACTGGGAGGAGAAAGGCGATATTGAATTTGAAGGCGCAGCCGGCGCAAGGATGTATTTTTAAGCGGTTCTATCATGCGCTTTGGTTGCTTGCCATCGGTTGGGGGCTGAGCGTTTCCCCTGCATGGGCGGTGAGCTATCCGTTACCTTTGGATGGCAGTCGGCTTGTCGGCTATGCCTCCATGCACGAGGTGCAAGAAGGCGAGCATCTTGAAGCCATTGCAAAACAGTATGATATCGGCTTTTTAGCATTATTGACGCTAAACCCCGGCGTAGATCCGTACTTGCCAGAGCCCGGTACACTGATCAAGCTCCCCCAGCAGCATCTGTTGCCCGACACGCCCTACGAAGGGATTGTGATTAACTTGGCGGAGCTCAGGCTCTATTATTATCCGCCCAAGCCTCAAGGGAATAATGACGCGACGGAGGAAGAGCGGCGGGTTCATATTTTTCCGATTGGCATCGGACGAATTGGCCGTGAGACGCCCGTGATGCAAACTTACGTCAGCCAAAAGCGCCAAAACCCGACGTGGACGCCGCCGCAAAGTATTCGAGAGGAATATAAGCGGACACGCAATATTGTGTTACCAGATGTGGTTCCTGCTGGTCCCGATAACCCGTTAGGGCGCCATGCACTGCGGCTCGGCTATGGGAATGGCGAGTATTTAATTCATGGTACGAATAAGTCATTTGGTATTGGTTTACGCGTCAGTGCCGGCTGTATCCGGTTGCGGCCTGATGATGTGGCTTGGCTTTTTGAGGCGGTGGATGTCAACACGTCCGTGCGGATCATTGATACGGCAACCAAGGTCAGCATTGAACCAGATGGACGAATTATGGTGGAAGCTCATCGTCCACTGTCGCGTACGGAGAAAGAAACCCAGCAACGTATTCTCCTGCCCCCCGATCCGGCGATTATTGCCAAACTTGAGCGAATGGATATTTCCACGCGACGTTATCGTGCCGCACTGGCGGTGCAACAAGGGGTGCCAATTGAAGTGGCGGAGCTGAGCCCGTTGCAGTTAAAGGCGTGGCATTCTCTCAATGAGCAAGGCCTGACAAACGCGTCTGATCTGGTGAGAGCGGATACCCCTTAGTGACAGAATGAGGTAATCACGGATAAACAAAAAACGGCGCGAAGGCGCCGTTTTTATCTTTCAATCTTGCCTTATTTTGTATAAGACTGCGCCATGTTATCAATGCGTTCGTTGGCGCGTTTTGCTTCGTCATACGCCATTTGAGAGTCATTTTTCATCATGGAAACGTCGTTAGACAGCGCATCGACTTTCGCGGATAAATCATCAACACTTTGTTGTAGTGCAGTGTTGCTAGTACAGCCGACGAGCAACACGGTTGAAGCTATTGCTGCTAGCGCCATTGGACGGATTTTCATAGAGAACCTCGCTATTGTTGTTGGAGATAGCAATCACGTCAAAAGGGTCACGCGCAAGCGCGACTACCTTTTACCATAGACGGTGATAGGAGATTTTGCTGCTGAATCCTCAACTTGGCGGCCATACCTTGACACAGTTAACATTTAACGCGCTGTGTGACTCATCCATTAAGACGTGTTAAACGCTATTGGTGGTGATGATTTCCTTCATCGCTATGGTGCTGCATGCCTCCCATGACAGATTTCACTGGAATTTGCTTGGTCAGTGAATGGCCATCAGCAGTGGTTAGGGTCAGGGAAATATGTTCGCCCACTTTGAGAGGTTTCACCAAGTCGAACAACATAACATGCAAGCCGCCCGGCTGAAGGACAACTTGTTCGCCGCTGGGCACCAGAATTTGTGGGATTTGACGCATTTTCATCATGCCATCTGCCATGGCGTGCTCGTGTAGCTCAACGCGTTTTGCCGCAGGAGTTTGGGCACTAACAACACGTTTAAGCACATCACTTTGATTGTCTAACACCATAAAGGCGGCACTATTAGGGGCGCCCGGTGCACTGGCGCGCGCATAGGCGTCATGGATAAAAAACTCACCATGAGCATGGCTGAAAGATGCAGTGAAAAGTGCAATGGCTGAGATAAAAAGGCGAAAAAACGACATTATGGTTCCTTATTGGTGTCAGTCACTCGAGAAATAGCGGCGGTGATCATTTGAGGGTTCAAGGTGTGGGGCACCTTTTCTAACAGCTCACCGTTCGGAGAAAGAAAATAAAAGTATGAGCTATGGTCAACGGCATAATCCATGGCGGAGTCTTCAAGCTCGGTAATTTGATACAAAACGCCGTATCGCTTCGCCAATTGATCAATTTGTTCGTTACTGCCACTCACACCTGTGATGGCCGGATGAAAGAAATGGGCATATTCGGCCGCCTTTTCACTGGTATCCCGTTTTGGATCCAGTGTAATAAAGACAGGTGACACCGCATCTTGTGTCGATTGCGGCAGTGACTTGAGCGCCGCCGATAATACCGCCAGCGAGGTGGGGCACACATCTGGGCAGTGTGTGTAACCAAAATAAACAATTCGGGGCCGAGGATCGGCTTCATTGAAAAGGTTGAAGGGTTGCCCATCTGATTGTAAGGCGCCAGCCTGTGCTTGCTGTTGCTTCACTTGATAACTGTCATAGTAAGCGCGTGCGCCTAACCCCAAACAAACCGCAAATAATGCCACTAGCCATGCTTTTTTGCTCATGGTCGCTCCATGGTCACTTTGATCGGAAATTGTGTTTGACCTTGATCCGGTACCGTAATGGTTCCTGCCCACGTCATGGTCTGCTCAGTACAGACTGGAAGCATCAAATCGCCGCGATAGTGCGTTTCGTCTATTTGATTCAGCACTAAGCGATATTCTCCCATGTTCATCTCAACACCTTTTAGCTTAACTAATAGGGTTTCGCTATTAAGAGGCTGTGATGTTGTGAAGATCAGCGTGTTAGCGTGCATGGGGTGGACGGTCGGGTCCGATAAACTGGCTTGATAGCCTTGATAATGGCAGGTTTGTTGGTTTAATGAGCAATAGTTAAGAGAGGCCGTTGGGCCTCCCTCAATCCAATCGGCAAGAGTGTTTAGCCATGTCGGTGCGCTGAATGCGAGCGCAAATACTGCGACAATGCCTGCAATCGTCAGCAGGCGATGACCACTACGTGAGTCGGTGAGAGAAGAGTCCATGATTTAGTCCTGACTGGGGGCAAAGCGCTCCAACAGCAATACCAACACAAAGCCCGCTATCATGGCAATCACCGCAAGGCCAACTTGTGCCGGATGTCCCACCACGGCCTCGTAGGCGCCGGGCAAGAGGTTATCTTGCACCAGAGGCACTTGTTCACCGGATGAGTTCGTGCGCCAAGTGAAGGTATGTTTCCAAGGCCAAATCTTACCCAAGGTACCTAACATCAGGCCGGTCAGAAACGCGAGGGTCAGCGCATAATAGCGGCGTAGCAGCCATGACAATAGGTGCGAAAACGTCAGTAAGCCGGTTACCGCGCCAACAGCGAATAATCCCAATAAGCCAAATTGCGCTTGATGAACTGCACTCAAAATAGGGCTGTACATGCCAAGTAAAAGCAAAATAAAGCTACCGGAGATACCGGGCAGGATCATTGCGCATATGGCAATCGCGCCGGAGAGAAACACTGTCGCCGGGCTTGCGGTCAAATGAAGTGGGCTGGCGACGGTAATCCAATAAGCAAACCCAATCCCTAGCGCACCGGCGATAAGGGTTTTAACGGTGAACTTAGGCGTTGGTAATTGCTTGGCCATGTGAAAGGCCGAGGCAATGATAAGGCCAAAGAAAAACGACCAAAGCGGAATGGGATGATGAGTGAGCATCCAACTGATCCCTTTTGCCAAACTGGCAATGCTGGTCAGAATGCCGGCTAAGAGTACACAAAGAAAGGTGCCGTTAACATGTTGCCAGACCGCGTTGAAACCTTCTTGGCGCCATAGTGTAAAAAGGCGCGGCGTGATACGCCGAATACTCTCAAGCAACTGCGTGTAGATACCGGTAATAAATGCGATCGTACCGCCAGAGACACCAGGAACCACATCCGCAGCGCCCATCGCCATGCCTTTAAGGTAAGTTGAGACCAGGTTCTTGATCATAATGCTATTCATCGATAAAAGCTGAGACGCGCATTATACCGACATTCATCCTGTGGGGTAGGGGTAATTATAAGGGGGAGCTGCACTCCCCCAATGAGGGTTAAGGTTGGTGAGGTTTCTCGAATATGGCGACGGACCACGCGGGGATGGTGAGTGTGCCGTTGGTTACGTGAGCGGCCTGTTGGTTATATGCGATCGAGCTGTTGCCCGCATTGGTTTGCAAGCTGTGAAGCTGATAGTCGGTGGCGTCGATGTTGGTAAAGTCATTGACCGCCGTGCCTGAGGCATTGATCGCGACGATAATGCCGTCACGCGTTGCATCAATTGTGCTGTCGTGCAGACTGCCACTGTTATCAAGAAGCATCACAATCAGCCCCGGGATTTGTGAGGCGCCGGTGTTGTGAAAACTGACACGTTGGTTAATCACGCTGCCTTGGCCTAAGTGGAACAGCCCTGACGACGCACGCAGCGCCACCAGCTCATTAAAGTAGCTGTCCATGTTGCTGATTGCCTGTGGTGTTGGTTTGGCCTCGCTGTTGTGGTTGGCAATCACGGTTTCAATCATCAGCCAGTTGTAGCCGTCTTTATCTTCACGCGGCAGCCCTTGATCCCACTGCGTGGTTTGTTGGGCAAAGTCGACGCGGTTATACCAATCGCCCGAATCGTACGAGTCACGCTGCATGGATTTTGAACGAAGTAGCTCGCTGCCCATGTGAATAAAAGGCACCCCTTGTCCCAGCAGGGCAGTGGAGAGTGACACGGCTTGGGCGCGGACGCGTGTCGCAAGTGGCATGGCGTAAGGGAATTTGTATTGATTGTTATCCCACAAGGTTTGGTTGTCGTGCTTGGAGACATAGTTTTGAATCTCCCAAGCATCTTGCGCGTAGCCAGCCGGTTGACCGTTGTAATCGACTTCGTCCCCGCGCACGACGTCACCATTGGCAATCTGCAACTGAAAATCTTTTAAGTTACCCGCCATACCCAAACGAACTAGGTCGGCATTATGCAGGGCACTGGCTCTTTCCCCGCTGTTTTGCTGTTGCAAATCATTGGGGGCGACCCATTGACCATTACCAAAGCCTTGGTTTTTGCGCAGGTACTCGCCGCCATCGAACGGACCGCCGCCACGAACCGCATCACGAAGTCGGTCAGAGAATGAGCCAATACCGGTGCCTGCAAGATTTGCTTGGGTGGCTTGGACAAACTGGCGATCGTTGGCGACTTCACCGAAGTTCCAACCTTCACCATAGAAATACACATCTGGGTTGATGGCGCGGGCAACGGCAAGTGTGTGCTCGATCTGGGCCAGCGGATGGTGCCCCATCAAGTCCCAACGGAAGGCATCGATTTTGTAGTCTTTCACCCAAGTGGCAATCGAGTCATCGATCAGCTTGGCAAACATGCGATGCTCAGGCGCGGTATTGGAACAGCAAGTGGATTGCTCAACGTCCCCGGTGACGGGGTTAAGGCGCTGATAATACCAAGGCACGACTTTATCGAGCACAGAATAAGGCCCTAATCCTGCTTGGTGGGTGTGGTTGTAGACCACGTCCATCACCACATTCATGCCGATATTCTGTTTAATCGCCATGATCATTTTACGAAACTCGAGGATTCGCGCGGTGCCTTCAGGGTCGGTCGCATAACTGCCTTCGGGCACGGTGTAATGGAAAGGATCGTAACCCCAGTTAAAGCTGTCGTACTGACGCATCGCCGCCATTACCGTTTGCACATAGGGGGTGTCAGCACTGTCTTGGGTGGCTAAATCCGTTAAGGCCGCTTGGATGGTTTGATTGTTGTCGCACTCACTGGCCAGCCTTGGGGTATCTTTCAGTGAAGGGACTTTGTCACATAGCGTGGAGAAGCGGTCGGTTAAATCGATACGCTGCGCCGTGTCTTCGTTGATGGAGGCAATATCAAACACGGGGAGCAGGTGCAAGTGAGTAACCCCAGATTGCGCAAGCGCGGTTAAGTGTTTGACTGGCTCAGTGGTGTTTTGGGTAAAAGCAAGGTACTTGCCGCGCAGATTTTGGGGAGTGGATTGATCGAGCGCGGAAAAATCACGCACGTGCGCCTCATAAATCACGCTGTTGGCGGGATTTTGCTGCGAGTGAGGCGCACTCAGCGTATCCCAACCACTGGGTTTAAGCGCAGGCGCATTCAGATCGACCACTTGTGAATAGCTGGAGTTGGTCGACAAGCTATGTGAGTAAGGATCCGTAACTTCGAGACGCTCGATACGATGCGTAGCAGGGTGATAGACCGACAGTTGATAACGGTAATAGTCGCCATGATTCAGCGCCGTGGTGGCAATATGCCAGCTTCCTGACTCGGCGTCGAAGTCCATTTTAATGGGCGTTAGGCGCTGTTTGGGCGCGTTTTGTTCGCTCGCCGATTGATAGGGCACTAGCGAGACTTGCTGTGCGGTGGGAGCCCATAAACGAAATTCAGTGTGTCCAGCGTCAGGGATGGCACCAAAGTTAAGTTTTTCGGCGTGTTCGGCGTACAAGGCATCGAGCGCGCGGGCCGGTTGCACATCGGTTGCGGTTAATACGGTATCACCGTCTTTGGCGATAGCGAGAAGCTGCCCTTTAAGCCATTGCTTCAGCGCAATATCAGCGTCAACAAAGTCAAAATCGAACCCTTTGACGTTACCTTGCAAATGGGGAAACGATGTCTGCCAATGATCACGCGTGGCAAGGGTGGATTCGACACTCGCGGTGGCGTTTTCCACCTGTTGTGTGTCCGGGTTATAGCGCATCGTGCCATCAGCGGAGTAATACAAGGTGAGCGAGGTGGCGTTGGTTTGATGAGTGAGCAGGGTATCGGCGTCAGCAAATAGCACACTGGCATCGCTGGTGCCCGCATCACGAACACTGGCGGTTGGGTTGGTATCGACGTCAGGGTTATCGTCATTTAACGGACAGCCTGTTAATACAATCGCCGAGGCAATCGTAAAAGGCAGTGCAAGAGGATGTTTATTTAACAGATGATTCATCAGGTTGACCTTTATGTTTTGTAGGGAGGCCAAGCTTACTGAAAGGTGAARTGTACCAACTGTGATCGCGTTATRAATCAACTTATGAATAAGAAAATATTTCAATAATTCAATAACGTATCACGAAAGGTAGGCGGAGAATAATCAGCGTCTACGCCCTTAGCGAACAGCCAAAGGCGTAGGCTTCATCCGTTAACTTCCCATCAGTTGTAGTAGATTTTCTGCAGTGACAATCGCTTCTTTGCGGTTTGCAATATTCAGCTTTTGGTAAAGGTTACGGATATGGGTTTTGATGGTGGTACCGGCGACATCAAGCTCTTGAGCAATTTGTTCATTGCTCAAGCCCGAATAAATGAGCCCAAGGACTTGCCACTCGCGTTGCGTGAGCGAGCTGGTGCGTACCAACTCGGGGACGTTGGGGTGTTTCACCAATTTTTCGACGAAATCCTCATCAAAGTGAACGGCGCGGCTGCGCTGATGACTGGCAATTTCTTTCAGCAATTGCTGAGCGCGATGACGCTCTAATGCCCCGAGTGCTTGCTGTTGAAGCAATTGGTGCAATAAGGGCGCAATAGCCTCGCCTTCGATTAAGAAGTTACCCACCATGCCGGTCTGGTTGGTTAGCGTGAGTGCCTCTTGCAGTAAGGTTTTCGCATATTCTTCTTCCTGCTCTCGGCTGGCGAGTACGGCTTCCACAATCAGGTTGCGGTTTTTATCCGTGACTAGGCATGCGCGGTCGGCTTCTTTACGTAAGAAGGCCAACGCCTCGCGGGCTTTGTCATGATGTCCCAGTTGTAAGTACGCACGGGCAATATTTCGCCATTGCAGTTGGCAAAAATGGTTGCAGGCAGTGTCGGGACGCACGGCTTGATGGAGCCATTCATCGATATTGGTGAGCTCATGTTTGGCTTGCCAGTATAAGAGCAGTGACAGCGAGGCATTGGCGGTCCAGTCTACGTGGTAAACCGATTCACGAAGAAGGTGTTCGATATGGTCGATATACTTTGAAGCTTTATCGAGCTCACCACGGCTAATCGCGACGCGAGCCAGCATGGAATAACTGTGCAAGTGTTTGCTCGGCGGCTGCGTTTCCAGCACGCGAAGTCCTTTATGCGCACAGACTTCGGCTTCATCCAATCGATGCCAGCACCATAGAATTTGTGCCCGCAAGCGCAGCGCAAATTCATGCAAAGGGACTTGGTGGAGCTGCTGATCTTCAATCAATTTATCGGCGCTATCCAACAATTCGAATGCAGCTTGCACGTAGCCTTGTGCGAGCAAAATTTCGCTTTGTTGTAAAATCGCCCATAACGCTTGGTGGTACACTTGATGCTGGCGCGCGAGCTTCTCGGTTTGCTGCATCATAGACAGGGCGCGATCAAGCTGCCCAACCACGTGATTTACTTCTCCCACCACGGATGTGGCGACAATGCGACCGCGATAGTTCGCGCTATCGAGTTGGCTAAGTGCCAGCTCGGCCAGCGTCATCGCTTGGTCAGGATCGTTGCGATTGATGGCAACTTGGGCCAGTAACGCGTTGGCATTTCCCTGATAATCAATATCAAGCGTGATATTACGTTTTTGGTAGGCTTGCTCTGCTTCTGCGAGAAGTTCGCCGACTTCATGATATCTGTGTTGACTCTGCGCTAACCACGCGCGTAGCAGACCTAAGWTGGGGTAGGTGAATAGCAACTGATTACTGATTTGGCCGATAGCCGCCTCTAGGGTCGAGAGCTCTCCACGATTAAACATACGCCAACCGTGCTGATTGAGGATATCCGCCATCAAGGTATCGTCTTCGGCGTAGCGGGCGTGGCGCAATGCTTGATGGGGCGTATTCAGCTTTAGCCAAGCCAATGCTGCCTGCCGGTTTAAGTGTTGTTGCTGTTGAGGGATCCGTGCTTGACGCTCATGGGCGAGAAACTCTGCGAATAAATGGTGGAAGCGGAACCAGTTATTGTCTCCTTCCAACGGATAGATGAATAAACCGTAGCGATTTAGCGACTCGAGCATGCCGAGCGCGTCCTCGCGCTCAGTCAGCGCAAAGACCAGCTCGTCATTAAACATTTCCAGCACGGAAACTTGCATTAAAAACTGACGGGTTTCACTGTCCAGCAGATCGAACACTTCTTCGACCAAATAATCCCACAGGTGGGCATGGTTAAAACTCGCGCAGGAGGCGGCACTTTGCATCAGGGTCCGTTTTTGATGCTGAGCCTGAATCGCAATTAACTGTAGGGCAGATGGCCAGCCCTCGACGTAGGCACAGAGGGTGCTTGCGGTAGTTTCGTCGACACCATCGGCGACACGTTGATTAAAAAAGCGGGTGGTCTCTTCATTATCAAATGCAAGCAGTTCATTGCCGATCTCGATCATCAGATCGCGAACCCGCAAATTTGCTGTCCCTAGCGGCGGATTCGCGCGCGAGGTCACCACCAAAGTCAGGCTATCGGGCATGTGCTTAATAAAAAAGCGCATTGCTTCATGAATATCTTCATTGTCGATCAATTGGTAGTCATCTAATACCAGATAACAGGTGGACTGTAACCCAGCCAGCTCAGCGAAAACATCGGAGAGCAGCGCACGCAGGGATGAGAACTGGCGTTTTTCTGCTAGCTTAACGGTATTGGGGCACCCATCGTGGGTCGCTTTATTTAATGCTTGCAACAAGTAGTTGATAAAGCGGAAGCTGTCGTTGTCGCTGTCATCAATGCTGAACCAGCCGACATGATTTTGATCGGCGAGCCATTGTGCGGCCATGGTGGTTTTGCCGTAACCTGCCGGCGAGCGGAACAACACCAATTTGTAATGTGGCGCTTGTTGGAGGATATCCAATACACGCGGGCGCAAGATGGCATTGTAGAGACGGCCGGGACGGGTAAGTTTTGACGGGATCCACATAGCGAGAAGGTCCTTTACAGCGAGTGCGGCTTTGCCGCGTTTATCCTTGTACGCAAGTGTATGTAACTGGTCTGTCACAAACTATGATCCAGCGCTGATAATGGTGCAATTGCTCTATTTTGGTGCAGCTACGCCTTTCAATTGTGATTAAAGTCACTAATTTTATTGGTTAGGATACGGAATATGGAAGGTGTTACACGCCAGAGACGATGAATGCCCCCACAATTTGCGTTAGCGCACAAAATTAACAAAAGGGATTGTTCTTTTTTCACAGCCGTATTTTGGTCAGTGTTCCCTCAAATTGTGATTTTAATCACCTCAATATCACGAAACTCCTCCATTGATGAGAGCAAGCTCACTCACAGCTTGTGATGTGGCTCTCTACGCCCTGACAACTCCTCCTTTCCTCCTCCTGTCTCGGGAGGATGTTTGCATCGACAGGCTTGGGCAGGATGGCTGTCATCGAGATTTTCTTCCATTACGAGAGCGATGACATGACGCCTAAACAGCAACACGCATTTGATAAAAGCGCTTTTAAAGCCAGTATGACCCAACATTTGACGCAGCTTGGTCGCACCCCTGAAACCGCAGAGATGCGCGATTGGTATCTCGCCTTAGGCCGTGCGCTGGCCGAACACACCACCAGTGATCTGGTTGCGACAGAAAACGATTTAGCCATCAAACAAGCGAAGAGTGTGAACTACTTATCCTTAGAGTTTTTGATTGGCCGTTTAACGGGCAACAACCTGATCAGCATGGGGCTTTACAATGAAATTGCGGCTGTGGTCAGCGAGTTTGGGTTTGGCCTGACCGATTTGCTTGAGCAAGAGCGTGATCCTTCGTTGGGCAATGGTGGTTTGGGGCGCTTGGCCGCGTGTTTTATGGACTCGCTCGCAGCCCAACAGTATCCAGCGGTCGGCTATGGCTTGCACTATGAATATGGTCTGTTCCGTCAATCCTTCAAAGATGGCGCCCAACAAGAAGCACCGGATGCGTGGCGTGAGCCAGAAGGCTATCCGTGGGAAGTGGTTCGTCCTGACCTTGCCCAAACGGTTGGCTTTTATGGCCATGTGGCGGTGATTGAAGAAAACGGCCACACGCGCCGTGAATGGGTTCCTAGCCTTCATATTCAAGCGATGCCTTGGGATCTGCCTATCGTGGGCTATCAAAGTAATACGGTTTATCCACTTCGCTTATGGGAAGGTCGAGCACTGACGCCATTTGCGCTCGATGCCTTCAATGATGGTGACTATACCCGTGCGCAACAAGCCGCAATTGATGCAGGCAGCCTGACCAAAGTGCTTTACCCGAACGATAATCATGATGCGGGTAAAACGTTGCGTTTGATGCAGCAATACTTCCACAGTGCGGCCTCTGTTGGGGATATTCTTCGTCGCCATTTAGATGCTGGCCACCCACTGGCTGCTCTTCCAGATTATGAAACCATTCAGTTGAATGATACTCACCCGACTATCGCCATTCCTGAGCTGATGCGAGTGCTGTTGGATGAGCACCATTTGAGCTGGGATGACGCTTGGTCTATCTCCAGCCAGACGTTTGCTTACACCAACCATACCTTGCTTCCAGAAGCGCTGGAGACGTGGAGCGAGTCGTTAATGGCGAACTTGCTGCCGCGTCACATGGAAATCATTTTTGAAATCAACCACCGCTTCTTGCAAGACGTTGCTGCGAAATGGCCAGGCGATGTCCGCAAACAGCAAGTGCTGTCTGTGATTGACGATCAGGGCGAGCGCATGGTGCGCATGGCAAACCTGTGTGTGATTGGCTCGTACGCGGTCAATGGTGTGGCGGCGTTGCACTCTGAGTTGGTAAAACGCGATCTCTTCCCTGAATTTGATGCGCTTTATCCGGGCCGTATCCAAAACGTGACCAACGGGATCACGCCACGTCGTTGGTTGAAGTTCTGTAACCCGGCTCTCTCTGCCCTTATCAGTGAAAAAATTGGCGACCAATGGCCGGCTCATCTCGAGCAACTGGAGCAAATTGCCCAGTATGCTGATGACAAAGCGTTCCAAAAAGCCTTTATGGCAGTGAAAAAGCGCAACAAGCAGCGTCTTGCTGATTGGGTAAAAACCCATCTAGACATCACGCTAAACACTGACGCCATCTTTGATGTTCAAATCAAACGTCTTCATGAGTACAAGCGTCWACATCTGAACTTGTTACATGTGATTTCTCTGTATCACCGTCTGATCCATGAGCCGAATTTCGATATGACGCCTCGTGTGGTGTTCTTTGCTGCCAAAGCCGCGCCGGGCTATGCGCTCGCCAAATCGATCATTTTTGCGATTAATAAGGTGGCAGAGACGATCAATAACGATCCACGAGTCGGTGACAAGCTTAAAGTGGTCTTTATCCCTGACTACCGAGTCAGCATGGCTGAAATCATTATTCCTGCTGCCGATGTGTCTGAACAAATTTCGATGGCCGGCAAAGAAGCGTCGGGCACCGGCAATATGAAGATGGCGCTTAATGGTGCATTGACTATCGGGACCATGGATGGCGCGAACGTGGAAATTCGTGAGGAAGTGGGTGATGACAATATCTATATCTTCGGCCTCGACGTGGAAGGCGTGAATGCATTGCGTGAGAAAGGTTATCACCCTGATCACGAATACCATCAACAGCCGCTTTTAAAAGCGTCGCTTGATAGTCTGTTGGATGACACCTTCACGCCGGGACACCCAGGATTACTCCGTCCGGTATTCGATAGTGTGATGGCCAGTGGCGACCCGTATTTGTGCTTAGCGGATTTTGCCGATTATGTGCGTGCTCATAATCAAATTGATAGCGATTATCGTGACTCAACGCTGTGGGCACACAAAGCAATTTTGAACACCGCGCTGGTGGGCAAATTTAGCTCTGACCGCTCAATTCGAGACTATGTCGCTAACATTTGGCAACTGAAAGCGGTAAAACGCTAAGCCTTTGATACCAAGCTGACATGCTAAATGGGTGGCACGACATAGGGTGCCACCCACAATAACAATAACTGCAATGGCCGATAAAAGAAGGGGGCGGACCCCTCGGAGAATGCGATGAAACAACCTGCACTTAAAACAGTCGCACAAATGGCAAATTTAGCCGACCGCTACATCAGTGCATGGGGCACTGAAGCCTCTGTGCCTGACAGCACCTTATACGATTTGTTGACGTCACTTGGCTATGACACCCGTAACGATGAAACGCTACTGGCCTCAGCAGAGAAAAAACACAAAGAAGGCGTTTTGTCGCCAGTTCAAGTCACTCGCGACGATGAACCGCTCGAGGTCGCATTGCATTTAGGCACCAGTGCCAGAGAGAGTGACTTTAGCTGGCGCATCGATACCGAGCAAGGTGAGTGTTTTGAAGGCTATCTGCAATCCCAAATTGTGCGTGATGAACGTCGTCAAGGTGGGCCGTTGGTCTTCAATCTACCCTGCACCTTACCTTGGGGTTATCATCGTTTATCGGTAATGAGAAAACGCCGCAAAACCCCCTATGAAATGACGTTAATTGTGGCACCCGCGCGTTGCTACATGCAGCCTGAACTCGACCAACACAAAAAAATGTGGGGGCCGAGTATTCAACTTTATACGCTGCGTACCCCGCATAACTGGGGGATTGGTGATTTTGGCGATCTGAAGCAGTTGGTCAGTGATCTGGCGTCGCGTGGCGCAGATTTCGTGGGGCTTAACCCTATTCATGCGTTATTTCCTGCCAACCCAGAAGCAGCGAGCCCCTATAGCCCGTCGTCACGTCGTTGGTTGAACTTACTCTATATCGATGTCAGTGCCGTGTCGGAGTTTGCATTAAGTGCCAAGGCTCAGCAGTTGGTGGGCAGTGCCGACTTTCAGCGTCGTTTGCAGGCCGTGCGCGAAACGCATTGGGTCGATTACAGCGGAGTCGCGGCACTGAAGATGGCCGTTTTACCCTTGCTTTTCGAGGAGTTTAAACAGCGACACCTGACCCAAGACACAGCCCGCGGCCGTGCCTTTCTCGACTTTGTTGAGCAAGGAGGCGATAGCTTGAAGCAACAAGCGACCTTTGATGCATTGCATCAGCATTTGCGCGCGGATGATGACAGTATATGGGGCTGGCCAGTCTTCCCCGAAAAGTATCGACGCTATGAAAGTGCAGCGACCCAGGCCTTTGTTGAGCAGCACCAAGACAGTGTCCACTTGTATATGTATTTACAATGGATTGCACAAGGACAGATTGAAGAAGCACAGCGTCTGGCTGAAGAAAAAGGCATGGCGATGGGCTTGTATCGCGATTTGGCGGTTGGGGTGTCTGATGCGGGCAGCGAAACGTGGTCCGATCATTCGCCATTGGTGCTGGATGCGAGTATCGGTGCGCCACCGGATGTGCTGGGGCCATTAGGTCAAAACTGGGGACTACCGCCGTTTGACCCGCATGCGTTGAAAGAAACCGGCTATGAAGCATTTATCGAGCTGCTACGCGCAAACATGCAACACTGCGGCGCACTGCGTATCGATCATGTGTTGGGTTTGCTCCGTTTGTGGTGGATCCCAAAAGGGAAAAATGCCACCGAAGGCGCGTACCTCTATTATCCCGTTAAAGACATGCTGGCGATTTTGGCACTCGAGTCGCACCGTCATCAGTGCAGTGTAATTGGTGAAGATCTTGGTACGGTTCCCGATGAAATTGTCGATTTACTGCGTGATGCGGGGGTGCATTCTTACAAGGTCTTCTTCTTTGAAACCTCGAAAGACGATGGTGGCTTTATCTCGCCTGCCCATTATGCGGAGCAAGCAATGGCTACCTTGTGTACCCATGATATGCCAACCATCCGAGGTTTTTGGCATTGCGACGATTTGAAAATGGGACAAGAGTTGGGGCTTTATCCGGACGAGTCACAGTTGCAAGCCTTGTTTGATGGCCGTTTAAAAGCTAAACAAGGCATTCTAGACAGTGTGCGTTGGCATGGCATGTTACCGGAAGGTGTCGGTGACGATGCGCGTTACGTGCCAATGGATGGCTACCTAAGCCGTGCGTTGCAGTTGCATGTAGCGGCAGGACAGTCTGCGTTGTTGAGTGTGCAGCTGGAAGATTGGTTAGAAATGGACAAGCCAGTCAATATTCCGGGGACGGTCGATGAATATCCTAACTGGCGTCGTAAGCTTTCGGTGAACCTCGATGCCTTATTTAGCAAAGAGGAAGTGAACCAACTGGCGCGTGATTTAACCCGCGTTCGACAGCACGCCAGCCGCCAGTCGGTCGCATGATTCACGAGCTATAACCACGATGCCACGTTTTAACGCTCTATCCTCGGTGACAGCCAACACCTCAGGGGTAGGGCGTTTTTTGATAAGGAGACAACCGTGCCTGACACCACTAATCCTAAGCCGCATGGCACCATCGCTGCGGACGACTATGCGCTTAATGCTGCGCATCTATCCGATCCTCATCAGGCCTATCATCAGATGGGGGCCAAGCTAATGACACTTCCGGTTAACGGAACGCCCATCAAAGGCGTCCGTTTTCTGGTTTATGCCCCAAACGCGCGCTCTGTCAGTGTCATTGGTGATTGGAACCATTGGCACTCAGAGGCTGATCCACTGACGCGACTCGATGACGGCTACTGGGTGGGCTTTGTGCCTAGCTTGGGCGCGGATTGTCGCTACAAGTACGCGCTCACCGGGCCCGATGGGCATTCACTGCCTCACAAGGCAGATCCGTTCGGTGCGTATGCGGAGCAATACCCTTCGTTTGCGTCGTTAACCTACGACCATCAGGCTTACCAATGGCAAGATGCGTCTTGGCAGGCTCGGCCTGTTACCGCCAAGCACCAACAAGCCTTGTCTTTCTATGAGTTACATATCGGCTCTTGGCAGCATGACGAGACGGGAAATCCGCTGGGCTATCGTGAGTTGGCGGTGCGACTGGTGCCCTATTTAGTCGAAATGGGGTATACCCATGTCGAGTTGATGCCGGTCAGTGAGCATCCATTTTATGGCTCTTGGGGCTATCAACCGGTTGGTTTGTTTGCACCGACGAGTCGTTATGGCTCGCCGGATGACTTTAAGTATTTTGTTGATCAGTGTCACCAAGCAGGGATTGGCGTGATCTTGGACTGGGTGCCCGGGCATTTTCCGAGTGACGATCATGGCTTAGCCTATTTCGACGGCACGCCGCTTTATCATGACCCCGATCCGCGCCGCGGGTGGCATAATGATTGGCAATGCCATATCTACGACATGGGTAAAGAACATGTCCGTCGTTTTCTGGTCAGCAACGCGTTGTATTGGCTGGATTATTTCCATATTGATGGGTTACGCGTCGATGCGGTGGCGTCGATGCTTTACCTCGATTACTCGCGTTCGCACGATCAATGGCTACCGAACCCCGATGGGGGGCGCGAAAACTATGATGCGATTGCGACCTTGAAATGGGTGAATGAAGCCATTTACCAACGCTTCCCTAATGCGATGACGATTGCCGAAGAGTCTACCGCTTTTCCCGGCGTGTCTGCGCCTACCTACTTAGGCGGACTCGGGTTTGGCTTTAAGTGGAACATGGGCTGGATGCATGACAGCTTGAGCTATATTCGTGAAGCGCCCATCCATCGCCAATATCATCACGACACGTTGACCTTTCCGTTGGTATACGCCTTCAGTGAAAACTATGTACTCTCACTGTCGCATGACGAAGTGGTGTACGGCAAAGGCGCCCTACTTAACAAAATGCCGGGAGATGAGTGGCAGCAAACGGCAAATTTACGCGCATATTTGGGGTACATGTACGGTCAGCCTGGGAAAAAGCTGAACTTTATGGGTACGGAAATTGGCCAAACCGCCGAGTGGGATCATGATGGTCAACTGGAGTGGCATTGGTTGGAATATCCACGGCATCAGGGCGTGAAGTCGCTGGTGAAGGCCCTCAATCACTTGTATACCTCAACGCCTGCGCTTTATCGGCTCGATTGCGATCCCGCTGGATTTGAGTGGCGCTTACAAGATGCCCACGCGTTGAGCGTGATTGCCCATGAGCGGATCAGCGATGATGGGGAGCGTGTGCTGGTGGTCAGTAACTTTACACCGGTACCGCGTGACTCGTTTATCTTGGGGATGCCCCATGCCGGACATTATTCTCTGCTGCTGAATACCGACGATGCGGCATTCTGGGGGAGCAGCTATCCATTGCCCGCGGAGATCGATACGCAAAACACTGCGGCTCATGGACAAGCACAATCATTATCACTGACGTTACCGCCATTAGCGACCGTGTTCTATCGGTGGGAGGGGTGATACATCGTCTGTATCGGCAATGAATTGAGCTAAAGCGCCCGGAGAGGCGCTTTTTTTGAGCCTGTCAATCGCGATTGCTTGCTTGTTTCAAGGAGAGGGTCTTTGGCAGCCTGCGGGGTCAAAAAGGCCGCTAAGAAAGCGGCCTTGGTAAGGAGGATGTGATTAGGCGACTTGTTCCGCCTCTTCATCAAAAATTACCCCGTTTTCACGGTGCAGGCGTTTACAGGCACGGCCATCGCTGTGGAACAAATGGCAACGGTGTGCAGGAATACCAATCGCGTATTTGTCTCCGGCTTCGATTTCAACCGTATCCAATTGACGGTAAATGACATCCGCATCGGCACTGTCGAGGCTAATATAAATTTGTGTCTCGTTACCGAGCTTCTCGACGATAGTGGCTTCGCCTTCAATCACAGCATCACCCTCTTTCGCCGCTAGCAAATGCTCGGGACGAATGCCGAGTGACATGCGATCGCCTCGTGTCACTGTGGTGCCATCGACGGGGATCCAGAATGTGGTGCCATTGCTCATTTGCACTTTAACGCGTTCGGCTTCGACATCATCAATAAACACGCTCATAAAGTTCATTTTAGGTGAGCCGATAAAGCCAGCGACAAAGCGGTTTTTAGGATAATGGTAGAGCTCGAGTGGTCGGCCAACTTGTGCGACTCGTCCTTCATCCAAGACCACGATTTTATCGGCCATGGTCATGGCTTCGATTTGATCGTGGGTGACATAAATCATGGTACAGCCCAGCTGACGTTGGAGCTTGGTGATTTGCGCGCGCATTTGCACCCGCAACGCGGCATCAAGGTTAGAAAGCGGTTCATCCAGCAAGAACACTTTTGGCTGTGAAACCAGAGTACGGCCGATAGCCACACGTTGACGTTGTCCACCCGACAGTGATTTCGGTTGTCTATCCAACAAGTGACCAAGCTGCAGGATCTCTGCCGCGTGATGGACGCGTTGGTCTATTTCTGCTTTGCTAGCTTTGGCCAATTTCAGACCGAATGACATGTTGTCATACAGGTTAAGGTGGGGATATAGCGCGTAAGATTGGAAGACCATCCCCACGCCGCGCTTGGATGGCTCAACATCGTTAATCCGTTGGTCATCGATATATAAATCACCTGAGGTAATATCCTCTAAGCCTGCAACGCAGCGCAGTAATGTGGATTTACCGCAACCGGAAGGTCCGACAAAGACGACAAACTCACCGTCTTTAATCTCTAGGTCAACGTTCTTAGAAATCATTACATCGTCGTCATACGCTTTACAAACGTTTTTAAACGTGACACTTGCCATGTCGCTCGCCCTCAATCGCTTTTCATTAATTCGGCTTAATACGCATTATAGGTGTTTGCGTTATTTCATCGCACGTCACTTAAGACCTAAATAACCGTTAACCTATTTGTTGAATAGTTAACGGGTTAAAGCTTAAGCATATCGTGTGATTGCTCACCAATGCTTTTTTGATGGTATTCAGTTTGGGCGAATCACGGCAGTCATACATCCTCCTAAGCAGAATTATTACAGGGGGAGTAGACGGGGAGGAGGATGAACTCCTCCCCAAACTAATTTGAGGGCGTACGTCACAAAATTATCAGCCAATTAGTTGAACTTGATCACGTTAGGTTTATTTTTGTGAGCCGCATCATCTGCGGCGAGCGATATGGATCACGAATTCGCTCGCAGTGGCGTAGGGCGTAGAGGACGGGATGATGAGGAATTGCGGTGAATTAACCATGATAGACCGTGAAATACAGCTCATCCGCCAAGGAATCGTGCTACACCTCAGTAGAAGAAGGATAGAAAGATGAAGAAATCACTCAGTGCTGTTGCCCTCGGTACCCTTATTGCTCTCGGCTCATTTGGGGCACAGGCGAGTATCGAAGAAGGCCAGCTCACTATTTGGATTAACGGTGACAAAGGCTATAACGGACTTGCTGAAGTTGGAAAACGTTTTGAACAAGACACGGGTATTCCGGTAACTGTGGCTCACCCTGATGGCTTGCAAGATAAATTCCCACAAACAGCGTCAACCGGCGATGGTCCAGACATCGTGTTTTGGGCGCATGACCGTTTTGGTGGCTATGCCGAGTCGGGTCTATTGGCTGAAATTAAACCCTCTGCGCGTTTGAAAGACGGGATGGTTGATTTTGCATGGGACGCAGTGAAATACAAAGGCAAGTACGTGGGTTACCCCATTGCCGTGGAATCTCTATCACTGATTTACAACAAAGATTTGGTCCCTACACCACCTAAAACCTGGGAAGAAGTGGCGAAGCTGAACAGCAAGCTCAGTGAACAAGGTAAAACCGCTATTATGTGGAACCTTAAAGAACCTTACTTCACTTGGCCATTGATGGCGGCTGATGGTGGGTATGCCTTTAAACAAACTGCCACAGGTTATGATGTCAAAGATGTCGGCATCAACAAGCAAGGTGTTCACGACGCACTGGGCTTTATTAAGCACATGGTAAAAGATGGCGTGATTTCGTCTGATATGGATTATTCCGTTTCTGAATCGTCGTTCAACCAAGGCGATACGGCAATAACCATCAATGGTCCATGGTCGTGGGGTAATATCGAGAAATCCGGTATTAACTATGGCGTGACAACACTACCAACCTTCCAAGGCGAAGCGTCTAAGCCGTTCGTCGGTGTGCTCAGTGCTGGCATTAGCACCGCATCACCGAATAAAGACCTTGCGGTTGAGTTTCTCGAAAACTATGTGCTGACTGATGACGGCCTATCCACCATCAATGCCGATAAACCCTTAGGGGCGGTTGCGCTGAATTCTTATCAAGCTCAATTGGCGAAAGACAGCCGTATTGCAGCAACCATGGAGAATGCGAAGCATGGTGAGGTGATGCCGAACATTCCTCAAATGACAGCATTTTGGGGCGCTGCGAAAAACGCCGTTGTTAATGTGGTTGGCGACCGTCAATCCATCGACGATGCGCTTAACGATGCAGAAAAACAAATGCTGAAATAAGCTCTATCTGCGGGGAGGGCAGCCTCCCCGCACAGTTCCCGAACAATGTGAGTAGCGTTCCTTATGCAGTCAGTTCAAGGTTCTCCAGCTATGACAACGTCAGGCTCTTTCTTGCCAAGTAGCTCAAAAGCGTTCATTAAATGGGCGTTGTTGGCGACTGTGGCGATCATCAATGGTTACGCCACCATACTTATGTATTCGCGTGGTGAAACTGCGTTTGCAATGCTAACTGTGGTGCTAACCGCGCTAGCGTTATACATTTTTGGTAATAAGAAGATGTATGCTCAGCGATATATCTATCCGGGTATTGCTGGGATGATCCTCTTTATCATTTTTCCCTTGGTATATACCGTGGGCCTCTCCCTTACCAACTATAGTGCTAAAAACCAGCTGTCTTTCGAGCGCGCGCAATCGGTATTACTTGAGCGTACTTTTCAAAGTGGGCAGAGCTATCCGTTTGCTTTGTATCAAACTCCATCAGGTACACGTTTAGTGATTGATAAAGCGGGTGAGCGCTTTGCGACCGCGCCGTTTGATATGGCGTCGATGTCGAACGAAACGTTAGCGCTTTCGCCGGTGGAAAGCCTGTCGGGTGAAAAAGCGACGCTACGCGATGTGATCAAAAACCGCGATACCTTAAGTCAGGTGGATGTTCAGTTCCCGAATGGCGATACCATCCGTATGAGCGGGCTGCGTAAGTTTGCCGCAGAACAACCGCTGTATACCTTACAAGATGATGGCCGTACACTGATTAATAATAAAACCGGCGATACGTTGAAGCCAAATGATGAAATTGGTTTTTATCAACCGATTGATGAGGCCGGTCAATTTATCGGTGATACGGTGGCACCGGGTTACGTGGTGCAAATTGGTACGGACAACTTCGAACGTGTTTGGACCGATGATGGGATAAAAGAACCGTTTATTGGTATCTTTATTTGGACGATTGTATTCTCGCTATTAACGGTAGTGTTCACGTTAATTATTGGGCTTATTCTTGCCAATGTCGTTCAATGGGAAGAATTAAAAGGCCGTGCAATTTATCGCGTGTTACTCATTCTACCTTATGCAGTACCTGCGTTTATTTCCATTCTTATTTTCCGAGGGTTATTCAACCAAAGTTTTGGTGAGATAAATATGGTGCTTGAAGCCTTATTTGGCATCAGTCCCAATTGGTTTGATGACCCGTTCCTCGCACGTGTGATGGTAGTGTTGGTGAATACTTGGCTAGGTTTCCCTTACATGATGATCTTGTGTATGGGTTTATTAAAAGCCATACCGGATGATCTTTATGAAGCCTCTGCTATCGATGGCGCTAACTTTATTCAAAACTTTACGCGGATTACGTTGCCGCTGATGATCAAGCCCCTAATGCCGTTGCTCATCGCCAGTTTTGCATTCAACTTCAATAACTTCGTAATGATTATGCTGTTGACAGAAGGTGGTCCGAACATGATTGGTACCACAGAGCCGGCGGGCTATACCGACTTGCTGGTCAGCTATACCTATCGGATTGCATTCGAGGGTGGCGGTGGCCAAGACTTCGGTCTCGCCAGTGCAGTCGCAACATTGATCTTCTTGCTGGTGGGTGCGCTCGCCTTGATTAACCTGCGTCTTACCAAAGTGACAGAAAGCTAAGGAGTCTCTCATGGCTATGGTTCAAGGAAAATCATTAAAATACCGAGTGTGGGCGACGCATATAGGTCTGTGCTGCTTTCTCTCGCTGATTATCTTCCCCTTGTTGATGATCATCGCAATCTCGTTCCGAGAAGGTAACTTTGCGACCGGGAGTTTGATTCCGGACAACCCGTCTCTTGAGCATTGGAAGCTGGCACTCGGCTTCCCTGTCACTAATCCTGATGGCTCGGTGACACCACCGCCATTTCCGGTTCTATTATGGCTGTGGAATTCAGTGAAAGTCGCTGGCGTAACGTCACTTTTGATTGTTGCGTTATCAACGACGTCAGCCTATGCCTTTGCCCGGATGCGTTTTAAAGGCAAGGAAACCATTTTGAAAGCGATGATGATTTTTCAAATGTTTCCTGCAGTACTCGCGTTGGTGGCGATTTACGCACTCTTCGACAAGTTGGGTAACTACATTCCGTTTTTAGGGCTCAACACCCACGGCGGTTTGATCTTTGCGTATCTCGGCGGTATCGCCCTGCATGTGTGGACCATCAAAGGGTATTTTGAAAGCATTGATGGCTCTTTGGAGGAAGCAGCCGCATTGGACGGGGCGACGCCATGGCAAGCATTCCGTATGGTATTGCTGCCATTGTCAGTGCCGATTCTTGCCGTGGTCTTCATCTTGTCGTTTATCTTCGCGGTAGGTGAAGTGCCAGTTGCTTCTTTGCTGTTGTCTGATGTGGATTCATATACTCTCGCCGTCGGCATGCAACAGTATTTGTATCCACAAAACTATTTATGGGGTGATTTCGCCGCGGCAGCTGTCTTATCGGCTTTCCCAATCACTGCGGTATTCTTACTTGCGCAACGTTGGTTAGTCGGTGGCTTGACCGCCGGTGGCGTGAAAGGCTAACGCGGCTAAGTCAGTCAATGATCCAGAGGAAAGGCAACCTTGATGAGGTTGCCTTTTTTATGTGAATACTGTTTATGCGAATAGTTTTATGAGGATGACGCGGTTAAGCGTGATTGGTGAGTATGCTGAGGCTTTTGGCCGCCAGTGTGAATGATGATGTGACCGTTCGCGTGGCGGTATCGGCCTCTTCGGTGACACACACCGTCTGCCATGAATTGTCGTCGGGTAGGCAAAAAGACAGCGGCTGATCGCTGACGTTGAAACAATACAGTAACTGAGCGCCCGCATGGCGATGATGTTGACCGATTTCGATATGGCAAACAACAGCGTACAAGTTTGGCCAATCATTCGGTTGAATCGCGTTACCATCGGGATGTCGCCAACGAATACGGTTTTGATGGCGCTTTCGGCCGCTAAATGCATCGATAAACGCGGGCATAACGGCTTGGCGACGCGTGATCATGGTGGACAGCCAATTTGCCCAAGGCATTGACGATTCGAGGTTATCCCAGTTCAACCAACTGATCGGATTGTCTTGACAGTAAGCGTTGTTGTTACCCTGCTGGGAGTGAGCCAGTAAGTCCGCCGTCAGGAGGTGAGGGACGCCAAAGGCAAAGAGAACACTGGCGATAAGGTTGCGCTTTTGTCGCTCGCGCACCGCAATAATAGCCGGATCCTGCGTTGGGCCTTCGATACCATAGTTAGCCGAACGATTATCACCATGTCCGTCACGATTATTTTCACCGTTGGCGTGATTATGCCGCTGGGCGTAACTGACCACATCTTGTAGAGTGAACCCATCGTGATAGGTCAGGTAATTGACTGATAAGTGATCGGGCCAATGGGCGGCACTGAATCGATCGCGCGAGCCCATTAATCGCGTCGCAAAATCTTGCAGAATATGTTTTTCACCGCGCCATAGACTACGGGTAGTATCCCGAATTTTGTCGTTACACTCCGACCAATTGGGAGGGAACTGTCCCAATTGATAGCCATTTGGACCGATATCCCAAGGCTCTGCGATAAGCTTAACTTGAGAGAGCACAGGGTCTTGTGCCAATGCGGTAAAAAACGCAGCGTGTGGGTTGAACTGCTCACCTTCTCGGCCCAGTGTCGCGGCCAGATCAAAGCGAAAGCCGTCAACTTGGTAGTGAGTGACCCACAGGCGCAAACTGTCTAACACCGCGGTAATCGCGGCAGGATGGCGCATGTCTAGGGTATTACCGCAGCCAGTGTAATTGACGAGTTGATGTTTATCATGCAAATACATGGCGTGATCTAACGCTTTGAAATGCAGGATAGGCCCGCCATCTCCCCCTTCTGCCGTATGATTGAATACCACATCTAAGATGACTTCAATATCGTGTCGGTGCAGCTCTCGAATCGCCGTTTTAAGTTCAGTCACTGCATCATGGTGCGCGTAACGAGGATCCGGTGCCATCCATAAGTAGGGGTTGTAGCCCCAATAATTGGTTTTTTGCTGGCTCAGTAAATGTGGTTCAGGTAAACAAGTAGCAATCGGCAAAAGTTGAATGCAATTAATCTGGTTGTCCTGATAAAAGCGCAGCATGTCGGGCGCTATTAAGCCGAGATAACGTCCACGTGCATGCTCTTCCACATTGGGATGCAGCTGTGTGAGCCCCTTAACGTGTGTTTCGAAAATGACGGTTTCGCTCATTGTATGTGCAGGGCGTGAAACCTCCTGCCAATCAAATTGATGATCGACGACTTGGCATCGCGCCAAACTGTAGCTTTGATTGGGTGTATACGGTGGCTGATATTGCACTGGGCCGACAACGGCTTGTGCATAGGGGTCGGCAATGCACCACGCTTGTCCATTAATCAGAACTTCATAGCTATAAGTGTCGCCTGCTTTTACGTGCGGAACATACGCAGTCCAATAGCCCAGCTTGTATTCTTGCRTATGAATACGGGTAGGTTGGTGACTACGTTGCCAAAGCAGTAGGGTGACAGCGTCACGATCAGGTGCATATAAGCTAAAACGGCAGCCTTGATCGGATAATCGAGCGCCTAAGGTATAAGGCGCCGGATGGCAGAGAGACATAAACAACACCATCTAATTAAGAAGAAACGCTATTACACCTCCCCCACAAAATAAATTCAATCTAGGCTCACAGTTCTTAATATCGATTCTGCTGTAATTCACTTTCTTGTTAATAGGAATAAAACTGTTAATAGTGATCCATATAGCGTTTTGTAGGGGGTGATCAAGAAAGTAAATAACGTCTTACGCCGTGTTTTAGTGAGATAGATCGACTAAATTACATTCTTTCCTCTTACTCCTCCTTAAGGCTCCTCCCCCCATATTTTCCGTTACGGATGACGCGCAGAAAAAGTGGGAAGCATAGGATGTTTCTAACACAAAAAAGGGCAATGCCCATGCATGATGTGCTCACTTTCCTACTGCCGGTGATCTCATGATGCAGTTTAACAACAGTCCTAATGGAGTAAGGTATGAGAAAGGTAAGTTTACTCGCCGCCGCAGTGGCTACAGCTTTAGCTTCTGGTGTCGCATTGGCTGACAATGCGGACAAAAATGATGGCTGGGAAGTTCACGGCTATGGCTCAATGAATTTCCGTATGGTTGATGGTGAAACAGTCGACACGGAATTCGGTAGACCTGACTACAAAACTGCCGGTACTCATGGTCAGAGTACAAACCAAGTTGAGTTCACGGTTAAAAAACATTCCACTTACGACAACGGTGCATGGGCTGACTATGTTGTCCGCTCTGAATACGGTAACGGTAACTCTTACGCTTATACCTCATCAGGTAGCCAAAAGAAAAACGACGAAGCCCAATTTGAAGTCAAGGAAGCGTATGTCGAATTAGGTGGCCTGTCCTTTATGGGTAAGGATACCTCTATTTGGGGTGGTCAGCGTTATCTGAACCGTGCGGCTGGCTTACTGTCAGGTGAATATTGGAAGCAGTCATCTGGGGTAGGCGCAGGCTTACAAACCAAACTGAATGGTCACACCGCCGGTGCTGCTATCGTTGTCGCTGATCCAGATGCTGGCGAAGCGTCGCGCAGTGATGACCGCACCACACTCACTTCTTATGATCTTTATTACTATGGTGTGGATGTAGGGATCGGTAGCATAGACTTTGATTTTAAATACATGGAGCAGGCGAACAAAGACAGTAACTCTGATGATGGCTTTGGTGCTGCGATCACCCTTAACTCTAGCTATTACGGCATGGACGGCTGGACTCAAACGGCCATCGCTTATGGTAAAGGTGTGGCGCAAAACCGTGGCGTCAACTTTGGCGGCTGGTCTGGCGGCGATGAAAATCAAGAGTCGATCTTCTTAACCTCTTACGGGGTGATGAATATTTCCGACAATTGGCAAATGGGATCAGAGCTTACCTATTTTGCTGCACTCGATCAGTTGTTCGGCGCCGATGATCTCAAACGTTATATCGCGGCTGTGCGCCCTTCTTATAAAGTCAATGAAAACATGCGTCTCGAGACCACCTTGTCTTATGGCCATGAAGARGGGGCTGATGGCTATTGGGGACGTTCAGGCGATGCCGTGGAAAGCGATATTTGGAACGTTGAATTGGCTGTGCCTTTGACTGTGAATGCAGACTTCTTCGGCCGTCCTCAAATCAAGCCTTATATCAGCTACATCAAAGCTGATGATAAGGCCAGCGGTGGCCAAATCGGCATCGATAATAGTGATGATGAAACCGTGATTGGTGTGCATACCGAAATTTGGTTCTAACCGATGCGTTAGTACTATCAGTGTTATAACGAGGCGGCCGAGACGGCCGCCTTTTTAGGATAGAGTCAATGACAAATATAATGAGAAATTATAAGCGCTTTAAAATGGCGCTTACAGTCAGTTCCGCGGTTTGGCTGGTAGGGTGTGCGTCTAACTTGCAGGAAGAGATGCCTGTCGCCCCCAATCGTGAAGCCTGTTGCGCGACATTCCAGCAATTACCTTACGTCCAGTTGAAAGAGCGTGAAACATTGACAGTATCGCTTGGCCCTCAATCGGAGGTATTTTCATTTTCAGAGGGTAAGAGTTACACCCAAGCATTTCGTTTTAACGATCGGACCGCGCGTGCTCAGATTCGCGTAAAGAGTGTCATGCAACATGGCCGTGTCTTCGTGCCGCGAGTCTTGCTATTGGATAAGCATTATCAGGTTATCAAAACACTGGGAGCGGATACGTTTACGCCGCAAACGGCTAACTTGCTTGATTCCTCTCAATTGTCAGGATCTTTCGATTCCGAGGGAGCGCGCTATATGGTCATGTACACCAATGCGACGACTCTCGGTCATAAGATTACTTTGCCACATCCGGCGAAGCTGCTTGCTCAGGAGTTAGGCGAGCCAATGCCGATGGTGACCGATCCGACCTACCGTTATGCGCCGACTGGTCAAGTATCCGTCACAGTGGTAACCAAGGAGTATGCGACCGTCCTATCCAGTGACAATACAAGCGTGAGTGATTCTGTAACACCACAAGGGGTCAAACAGCCCGAAGCTCAGAAGGAAACCGTGGACTTTTATAAACAAGCGATAGCCGCGGCCATCAGTGAAAATGACATCAGCAAAGCAATGGCCTTACTCAACGAAGCCAAGGCATTGAAAATAGAGAGTGCCGATAAGATTTTTATTGAGCTAATAGAAAAGCAGCTCAATGACGCACAATGAGTTCATCTAAAAGGCAGCGAATTGTTGCCTTTTAAAGATAAAGTATGGACCAGAATCACAAAAAAGACACCTATTAGTTACATGGACTTTGTTTGGAATTTTTCGAGTGAAGTCCGAGTTAATGAAACACTATGAATATAAA